>DASYUT010000052.1 GCA_036000965.1 Actinomycetes bacterium | reverse complement strand
GGTGGGCGCGACAGGGTTTGAACCTGTGACCTCTTCCGTGTCAGGGAAGCGCTCTCCCGCTGAGCTACGCGCCCGTGCTGCCTGCCCGATCATACCGGTCCGGGAGGTGCCGGTACGAACTGGGTGGGTGGAGGCGGTGCCCGGAATTGAACCGGGGTAAAGGGTTTTGCAGACCCTTGCCTAACCACTCGGCCACACCGCCGTGCCGTCTCGGTCAAACGCCCCCCGGGGATCCCAGAGGGCGTCGGGCCGGAGGGTGGAGCGGATGACGGGACTCGAACCCGCGACCCTCACCTTGGCAAGGTGATGCTCTACCAACTGAGCCACATCCGCGAGAGGGCAGCACTATAGCAACGCAGCTCCGGACCGCTCAACCGATCATGCCACAGCCACGCCACTGCCGACCATGCCACGGCCGCGGAACTGCCGATCATGCCATGGCCGCGCCACTGCCGCGTTCGGGCCATTGCCCGGTCTTCGACGCCGGTGCTAGCGTCCATCCCGGATCGTCGGCGACCTGGCTGCGGCGTCGCCAAGGGACCGCGATCCACACCCGTCTGTCGAGCAGCGCGAGAGCGGCGATTCCGAGGGCGAAGCAATCCGACAAGCCCTGCCGCTCGAAGGCCACGTCGGAAGGATCTTTGAGCGCGTGCGAGGAGCCAAGGCGTACCGAGGTCTCCAAGACGGACAACTGGTAGCGCTCGTGGCCGAGAGGGACGCAGGAGCCCTCGAGGCTCTGTACAACCGCTACGGGAAGGTGGCCTACTCGCTCGCGCGCCGGATCGTGGCCGATGAGACGCTCGCCCAGGATGTGGTGCAAGAGGTGTTTCTTTCGCTCTGGCGTGATGCGCACCGGTTCGACGCCGCGCGGGGGACTGTGGCCACGTACCTGCTGTCCGTGACCCACCACCGCGCCGTGGACGTCGTCCGGCGGGAGGAGAGCCTGCGCCGGCGCCGCACCAGCGACGAGGCGCTCGAGTTCCAGCCCGACCCCAAGCCCGGGGTGGAGGCCGACGTGCTGGCGGCCGAGCGCCGCAGCGAGGTGCGCGCGGCACTGGCCACGCTGCCGGCCGCGCAACGCGAAGCGCTCCTCCTCGCCTATTTTGGTGGGTACACGCAGCGCGAGGTTGCGAGTCTGGTAGGGGTCCCTTTGGGGACCGTCAAGACGAGGATGGCGGCGGGGATGCGCAAGCTCAAGGACGCATTGAGCGAGCCCGGCCGTAAGGAGCAACGCCCGTGGACGAGGCGATGAGCCACGCCGAGTACGAGCAGCTCGCCGCTGGCTACGTCCTCGGAGCGCTCGAGCCCGACGACGAGCACCTCTTCCAGCGCCACCTGGAGGGCTGCGCGATCTGCGAGTCCAGCGTGCGCGAGCTCGAGGAGGTGGCCGGGGCGCTCGCCTACGCGGTGCCGCCGGTCGAGCCGCCCGCGACCCTGCGCGCCTCGATCCGGCGCAGGGTCGGCGCGACCGCCCGCCCCCGCGGGGTGGTCTCCTTCCGCCCCGGCGGGGCGGTCTCCCTCCGGCCGCGGACACGGCTGACCCTGGTCAGCCGCATCGCGGTGGCCGCCGGCATCCTCGCCCTGTTCGCGCTCGGCTTCTGGAACATGTCGCTGCGCAACCAGAACAGCCTCTACCAGCAGCGCGTCGCCGCCCTCGAGCAGGTCGGCCGGCTGGTCAGCGATCCCTCGACCCAGATGGTGCGGCTGGACGGCGACCCGGTCGAGCGTGGCGCCCGGGTGGTGGTGCTCGCCTCGTCGCTGCAGGACAAGGGCGCGCTGATCGTCGAGGGCCTGGCCGCCCCGCCGTCCGGGAAGGTGTACGAGCTGTGGGGCATCCCGAACGGGCAGGGTCTCGACAAGGCGATGCCCGCCACGGTGTTCCGCACATCCGGCAAGGGGGTCCAGCAACTCTTCTTCGAGCTGTCGATCCAGCCCAACATGATCTACGGGGTCACCGAGGAGCCGGGACCCAACGGCAGCCAGAAGCCGACGACGACGCCGATTCTGGTAGGTTCTTCTTCCACAACGCGGGCTTGATCGCTTCACGACCGAAGGCGACTATGCCGGAATTAGTCATCACGAGTAGTTCCCCCGCTGCCGGTTTGGAAGGCAGACTTCGTCTGTATGACAATCCCCTACCTATAGTGACCACCGGTGTCGGAACGTAGTGAGCGAGCCCATGCGGAGGGAAGAGCGCCTATGACGACCCCGAGCCAGACAACGGCTCCGTCGCTGCTGGGTCTCGAAGAGGACGGCAGGGACCTGTTCGGGCTCGCCGCGCACAAGCTCAACACACCGCTCGCGTGCATTCGCGGGTTCGTCTCCACGCTGCTGCAGCGGGGGAACCAGCTCGACGGCGAGACCGTGCAGCAGTTCCTCCAGCTCGTGCTGACCCAGACCGACCGCCTGCAGGGTCTCGTACGCGACTTCCTGCTGCTCGCCCGGGTCAACGGCGGTGTCGAGGCCCTGGCCCGCCCGTTCCGGCCCCGCGACCTGATGCTCACCCTGATCGACGACCTCGGCACCGAGGGTGTCCGGGTGCAGCCCGCCGGCGACGTGGACGCCGAGGTGGTCGGCGACGCGGAGCTGGTCCGCATGGCGCTGCGGCCGCTGGTCGAGAACGGCCTGGAGTACGGCCCGCGCCTGGGGATGGTCACGGTCACCGTCGGGGTCGGACCCGAGCGTACCCGCTGGGAGGTCCACGACGGTGGCTCCCGGCTCACCAGCGAGGCGGTCGACCAGCTGTTCCGCCCGTTCACCCGTTCCGACGAGCCGGTCGAGCGGCGCGGCTCCGGGGCCGGGCTCGGCCTCACCCTGGCCCGCAGCTACGCCGAGGTGCTCGAGGGCTCGGTCGGCGGCCGGGTCGACGAGCACGGCACGGTGTTCTGGCTCGAGGTCCCTGCTCCGGTCTACGAGGGGGCGCAGCGGTGACCGTTGACGCTGGCGACCGCAACGGCGCGGTGACCAGGGTGCTGGTGGTCGACGACCACTCGGTCACCCGCCACGGTGTCGTGCTGCTGTGCCGCAACGCCGAGGGTGTCGAGGTGATCGGGGAGGCGAGCGACGGCAACGAGGCGATCCAGCGCGTCAGCGAGCTGCTCCCGGACGTCGTGCTGATGGACGTGGACATGCCCAGGCGCGACGGCATCAGCGCGACCAGGCAGATCCGGCAGGACCACCCCTCGGTCGGGGTCGTGGTGCTCACCGTGCACGAGGACCAGGAGACGATCTTCGAGGCGATCAAGGCGGGCGCCTCCGGCTACCTGCCCAAGTCGGCGACGCTGGACGACATCCGCTCGGCCGTCAAGGCGGTCGCGGCCGGTGGCTCCTTCCTCGACCCGGTCCAGGCGCGCAAGCTCCTCCACCAGTTCAACCGCTACGCCGACGAGACCAAGGCCGCGGCCGACATCTACTACCTGCTGACCGGCCGCGAGCGCGAGATCCTCGCGCTGCTCGCCGAGGGCCTCACCAGCCGGCAGATCGCGAGCCAGCTGGTGATCTCCGAGCGAACGGTCAACACCCACATCGGCAACATCTACCGGAAGCTGCACGTCAACAACCGGGTCGACGCAGTCCGCGAGGCGATGCGCATCCGGCTGGTCGAGCCGCCCCGATGACGGCCAGGGCGTCGCCGGCTGCGGCGACGCCCTGCTCCGCAGAAGTTCGTAGCCCGCCGGGACCCGCGCCGCGATCCTAGGGAGAGCTTGAGAGGGGCGACGCCCCCTGCTCCGCAGAAGTTCGTAGCCCCGTTCACCAGTTCGGTGCATGGGAGTCACACGGACGCAGGCCGTAGCATCGCTCAGCGGACGCTTTCGGTGCCGGCCCCGGCGGCGACCGCGTTTGCTGCGGTTCTCTCGACCCGGGAGCATTCGCTTGCCAGCCCACGTGCTCGTCCTGGATGCGGCCAAGGGGATCGGCCCCTGGGCCCGTGACGCCCTGCACGACGCCGGGCTGGCCTGCGCCCTGGTGAAGGAGGAGATCGAGGCCAGGCGCAGCGTGGACGCGCAGTGGCCAGCCCTGGTGGTCGTGCCGATCGACGAGATCCGCACCTGGGCGCCGGTCCTCACCCGCCTGGCCGAGGGCCCCACCAGCGTCCCCGTGCTCGGGGTGGCCAGCCGGGACGCGTCCATCGACGTCACCCCTGCGCTCGCCGTGGGCGTCACCGACCTGCTGACCTACCCGTGCACGAGCGAGGACCTGATCGTGCGGGTGACCTCGTCGATGCGCGGGCGCCGGGTGCAGCGCGGGCCCGAGCGGATGGAACAGAGCTCCCCGCTGGCCGCCCTGCGCTCGGTCACCGAGGCGGCCGAAGAAGCCCTGCTGCGCACCGAGACGGCGGCCGCCCGGGTCAGCCGGGCCGAGGAGCGCGACCACCTCCGGCTGGCCCGCGAGTCCCTGTCCCACTCCCTGCAGGTCATCCTCGGCACGATGATCGGCAGCGCCGAGGCGAGCGGCCCCGGCCGGGAGGGTCACTCGCGCCGGGTCGCCTCGATCACCCGGGACCTGGCCACCGCGCTCGGCTGGCCGCCGGCGCGCGTGCGCGGGATCGAGATGGCGGCCCTGTTCCACGACATCGGCCTGCTCGCCCTGCCCAACGACCTGCTCGCAGTGCGCGGCCCGCTGGAGGATGACGCGCTCACGGTACTGCGCGGGCACGCCGACACCTCGGCCGACATCCTGGAGCCCCTGAGCCGGGTCGGCGTCCCGGTCGCCGCCGTGCGTGCCCATCACGAGCGCCTCGACGGCTCCGGCTACCCACGCGGGCTGCGCGGCAGGCAGATCCCCTTCGGCGCTCAGCTGCTCGCGGTGGCCGACACCTACGCGGCGGTGACGCGCCCGCGGCCGCACCGGCCGGCACGCTCGCCCGAGGACGGGCTCGGCCTGCTGCGCCAGGAGGCGGCCGCCGGGCGTCTGTCCGCGAAGCTCGCGGACCTCATGCACGAGCTCGTCGCCACCCAGGACCAGGCCGGCAAGGTGGGCGCTGGTGCCGAGGGCCCGGCCCGGGTCGTGGAGGATCGCGAGGCCCGCCGGGATGCCCCCCTCCTGACCCAGAGCACGGACGGTTTGGCGCTCTCGTTCTAACCAGAACTACATACGCCATCTGGTCGAGGCTCCTCATGGCCGTCGGTCCGGCCAACCTCTACCTTGCTCGCGGGCATGAGTCGCCGTCTGCCCGAGAGGAGCAAGCCGCTGTTGATAACCGGTCCCGAGCGCAGCCGGCTCCGTTTCCACACGCGAGGCTCCGCCGCCGAGCGCGGGCTCACATCCGTCGAGTACGCCCTCATGGCCGCCATCGTCGTGCTGCTCCTCGTCGGAGGCACCTACTACCTCTTCCAGAGTATCCAGGACCGCTTCGACCGTAATGAGAGCTGCGCCAGCGTCGCGTATCGGGGTGGGGGCTGCTGAGTGGCCGGGCCCTCCGTAGTTCTACCCATTCCCGGTGTGCACTTGTCGGGGTGGGCAGCCGCCCCGGCCATCTCTAGGTTCACCCTCGCCGACCTCCGCGAACCGGCCGGATCTTCCCCAAGCCCGGCCGGGCTCCCGCACCTCGACGGAGGATCGCATCCAAGGTTCCGCGGTCGCGTCCCCGGACGGCGCACCCTTGCCTCGTAGGAAGGAGGTGGAAGTAGATGCTTGAGCTGTCCATGATCCAGGCGTGGATCCGCGCCCGCTTCGGGGAGATGCAGGCTCGCGAGCAGGGCATCACGGCGGTGGAGTACGCGCTCATGGTGGCGGTGGTCGCGCTGCTCCTCGTTGTGGGGTTCTTCTTCCTGTTCACCAGGATCTCGACGAAGTTCAGCTCGGTCGGAAGCTGCGTCAGCAACTCGCCGGGTGTGACCACCGGCTGCTGAACGCGAGCGGTGTCGGCAGGACGGGCGCCCTGCCGGCACCGGCGTAGCGACGCAGGCGGATGCGGCGCTGTCGGGCGCCGCATCCCGGCCTGGCCCGGAAGGACTGGCGCCCATCCTGTCGGCTGCTGGGCAGTGATTTACCGACGAAAGGTCCCGGTCCCCATGTTCGTCCATGTCAGTACGAGCCTTCTGTACATCCGTGGTCTGCTTCGCGAGCTGGAAGCTCGCGAGCAGGGCATCACGGCGGTGGAGTACGCGCTCATGGTGGCGGTGGTCGCGCTGCTCCTGGTTGTCGGGTTCTTCTTCCTGTTCACCCAGATCCAGCAGCGGTTCTCGACCACCGCGTCGTGCGTGGACAACGCGCCCGCGACATGCCCGTGAGCCGGTTTGGTCCTGGGGGGACGAGAGTGCGATCCTCGTCCGTCTCCCGGTGCGGGTGAGAGGAGCACGAGCGGCATGAGGCGGGCCGGCGAGGGGCGGGAGGGCGAGCGTGGCGTCGCCGCCGTGGAGTTCGCCATCCTGCTTCCCCTGCTCGTCACCCTGCTGTTCGGCTTCATCCAGTTCGGCATCGCGTTCAACAACAAGATCCAGGCGACCAACGCCGCCCGCGAGGGCGCCCGGCTCGCGATCGTCGGCATCCAGGACTGGACGAACGTGAACAGCAGCGGCGAGTCGTTCTGGACGATCGTCCAGGACCGTTCCGGCACCAGCGGGCTCACCGGTTGCAACGTCACCAGCACCAACAACGTCGGCGGCACCCTCACCGTGGAGTTCAGCTACCCGGTGGACATCGTCATCCCCTTCGTCCCCCTGCCATCGAGCTTCTCCACCGGCCAGGCCAGGGCGGAGATGCGGATCGAGCAGGTCTCCGTCCTACCCCTGCCCACGCCGGGAGCCTGCACGTGACGCCCCCCGGCCTCGACGCGGCCCGGCGTGCACGGCACGCACCAGGGCGTCACCACGGCACCACCGCCTTCCTGCATCCCGCGGGCACCGACTCGGTATCAGCAGGTCCGGTCAGGCGGCCAAGGATCCAGCAGCCGCAAGGTCCTCCATGACCCCCTGACCGAGTGGGCCGGGCGGCTCGCCTCCCGGCAGGAGAGCAACCGAGATGCAGAACAGACTCCTGGCCATCGTCGTCGCCATCGTCCTCGCCATCGTCGCAGCGATGGCGCTGGTGATCTACGCCAACAGCGCCGACCGGCGAGCGATCAACGAGCAGGCGCCTGTCCAGGTCTGGGTGGCCGCCCAGGAGATCAAGCAGGGGGAGAGCCTCGACGCGGCGTTCCGCGCGGCCAAGTTCAGGCCCGCCGACTACCCGCGCCGGCTCGTCGCCAAGGACGCGGTCCGGTCCCTCAACCAGCTGTCCGGCCGGGTGGCCGCGGTCGACATCATGCAGGGCGAGCTGCTCCTCGAGAGCAGATGGGTGAACCAGGAGGAGATCGAGGGGCAGAACCTGCTCACCATCAAGGCGGGCCACCAGGCCGTGTCGATCCAGGTCGACGCGACCAGGCAGGTGTCCGGGCTCGTCAGCGTCAACAACCGCGTCAACGTCTACGTGACCATCAGCCAGGCCGACGGCGTCAAGAGCAAGCTCCTGCTGCCCAACCTCAAGGTCCTCGCCGTGGGCACCACCACCATCCAGCAGGGAACCGGGACGGGCCAGCAGGCCAACCGGAACGGCAACCTGTCGACGCTCACCCTCGAGGTGCGCGACAGGGACGTGCCCCGGGTGGTCTTCGCCGCCGAGAACGGCCGGATCTACCTCACCCTGGTCCCGCCGGGTGGGACGGCCCCGCCGCCGGGTGAAGCGAGGAACGTCGGCAACCTGTTCAACTGACCCGAGCCGAGCGCAGCGAGGACTGACCCGAGCCGAGCGCAGCAAGCAGTAGGAGCATCGCCATGGCCATCATCATCGCCGAGTCAGAGGACGGGTACGCGACCTGGCTGGCCAGCACCCTGGCCGGGCTGACCGACCGGGTCATCCGCACCGCCAGCCCTGACGAGGCCATGGCCGCCCTCGCCGCCGAGGGTCGCGACGTGCTCGGCATGATCATCGGGCCGGACCTCGACGACAAGGACGCCCTCGCCCTCGCCGGCATGACCCAGCAGGGTGCGCCCGACGTGTCGGTCCTGCTCATCCGGTACCACGACTCCTCCGACCTGTTCCGGGCCGCGCTGCGGTACGGGGTCAAGGACGTGATCACCGAGCCGGGGGACGAGGACGCGGTGCGTGCGGCGGCTGCCCGCGCCCTGGAGATCGCGCGGGCGCTGCGCGGCCGGCTGGCCGGCGGCGTGCCCGCCGGCGCCGAGGCGGGCGGCGCCGAACCGCCCGGCAAGGTCATCACCGTGTTCAGCTCCAAGGGCGGCTGCGGCAAGACCTTCCTGGCCACCAACCTCGCCTTCGCGCTGGCAGCCACGGGTGGCGAGGTGGCCCTGGTCGACCTCGACCTGCACTTCGGCGACGTCGCCATCATGCTGCAGCTCTTCCCGGCCCACACGATCCAGGACGCCGCCAGCACCAACGGCCTCGACACGATGGCGCTGAAGTCGCTGCTCACCCACCACCGGCAGGGGATCTGGGCGCTGCTGGCGCCGACCGAGCCGACGGTGGCCGACACGATCAGCCCGCAGGCGGTCTCGTCGATCCTCCAGACGCTGCGCACCGACTTCGACTACGTCGTCATCGACACCCCGGCCGCCTTCTCCGACCAGGTGCTCGCCGCCTTCGACGAGTCCGACGCGATCGCCATGCTCGCCAGCCTCGACGTGCCCAGCATCAAGAACCTCAAGCTGGCCCTGCAGACCATGGAGCTGCTCCACTTCCCCCGCAACCGGCTGCGGGTCGTGGTCAACCGGGCCGACTCCAGGGTCGGCCTGCGCCTGGCCGACGTGGAGAAGATCCTCGGCGCGCCGGTCGACGCGACCATCCCCTCGTCCCGCTCGGTGCCGCTCTCGGTCAACAAGGGCCACCCCATCATCCTCGAGGACCCCAAGGACCAGGTGAGCGACTCCATCCGCCGGATCGCGGCCCAGTTCTCCGCGGGCGGCCCGCGGGCCTCGCGCGCCGGCAGGGGCAAGCAGCGCCGGTCGCTCTTCTCGCGACCCTAGAGAACCACCCAGGCCGCCGACGGCCGACCGAACGCCAAGGAGCTCGACGCGATGTCCTCACTCCACGAGCGGCTTGCCCGCGCCAGGTCGGACGGGGTGCTGCCGTCGGGCCTGCCCGAAGAGCCGGAGAGCCGCCGGCCCCATCGGGCCAGGCCCGACCCGTTCGCCGAGCTGCGCCAGAAGGTGCACCGCTCGCTGGTCGAGGCCCTGGGGCCGCGCCTGTACGACTCCAACTTCGGCGCCGAGCAGCTCCGGGTCAAGGTCCAGGAGACGCTCGCGCAGGCCATGGAGGAGGAGCAGACCCCGCTCACGCGGGAGGAGCGCCAGCGCGTCGTCGCCGAGATCGGCGACGACGTGCTGGGCTTCGGGCCGATCGAGCCGTTCCTGCGCGACCCGACCGTCACCGAGATCATGGTCAACGCACCCGACAGCATCTACGTCGAGCGCGAAGGCAGGCTCTACCCGACCGAGGGCCGCTTCGTCGACGAGACCCACCTGCGCCGTGTGATCGACAAGATCGTCGGCCTGGTGGGGCGCCGGATCGACGAGAGCTCGCCCTACGTCGACGCCCGGCTGCCCGACGGCTCGCGCCTCAACGCGGTGATCCCGCCGCTCTGCGTCGGCGGCGGCCCCTACCTGACCGTCCGGAAGTTCTCGCCCGACCCCTACCAGACCGAGGACCTGATCACGTTCGGGACCATCTCGAGCAAGCTGTCGCGGCTGCTCGACGCGGCGGTCCAGGGACGGCTCAACATCCTCGTCTCGGGCGGGACCGGCGCCGGCAAGACGACCACCCTCAACGTGCTGTCGTCCTACATCCCGTCCGGCGAGCGGATCATCACCATCGAGGACGCCGCCGAGCTGCAGCTCCGCCAGCCCCACTGGCTGCGGCTGGAGTACCGGCCGCCCAACATCGAGGGCCGGGGCGAGGTCAGCATCCGCGACCTGGTCCGCAACGCCCTGCGCATGCGCCCCGACCGGATCGTGGTCGGCGAGGTCCGCGGCGGCGAGACCCTGGACATGCTGCAGGCCATGAACACCGGCCACGACGGCTCCCTCACCACGGTGCACGCCAACTCGCCCCGCGACTCGCTCTCCCGGCTCGAGACCATGGTGCTCATGGCCGGGGTCGACATGCCCATGCGGGCCATCCGCGAGCAGATCTCCTCCGCCATCCACCTGGTGGTGCACCAGGCCCGGATGAAGGACGGCACCCGCCGGGTGACCCACGTGACCGAGATCGTCGGCATGGAGGGCGACGTCATCACCCTGCAGGACCTCTACATGTTCGACTACCGGGCCGGCATCGACCAGAACGGCAGCTTCCGTGGCGTCATCCAGCCGACCGGCCTGCGCCCGACCTTCGTGGACCGCCTCCTCGACCAGGGCATCCGTCTCGACCCGGACCTCTTCCTGCACGAGCCGGGCATCATCCCCATGGCCACGCGCCGATGAGGAGGCTCGCCCCACCGGCCGCGGCGGCGCTGCTGCCCTTGCCGGCCGCGGCGGCGCTGCTCCTGCCGGCCGCGGCGGCGCTGCTGCTGCCGATCGTCTGGGCCGTCCCGGCCGCGGCCCAGCAGGGCGGGCTGCAGGTCGCGGTGACCGACCTCAAGCCCAACGGCCCCACCTCGGCGCGGGTCACCGTGTCGGTGTCCGGGTCCGGCGTCGAGAGCATCCAGCTCCCTGCCGGCGCGTTCACGGCCACCCTTGCCCGCCAGCCGGCCGAGGTCACCAGGGTCATCGCACCCGACGCGGCCAGGACTCAGGTCTCGGTGCTGCTGGTGATCGACACGAGCGGCAGCATGGACCAAGGCGGCAACATCGGCCTGGCCAAGGCGGCGGCCAGCCAGTTCGTGGACCAGCTCCGGTCCGGCGGGCGGGTCGGGGTGCTCCGGTTCTCGGACAAGATCCAGCTGGTCAGCCGGTTGACCCAGGACAAGGGCGCCGCCAAGGCGAGCATCGCCGGGCTCCAGGCCAAGGGCGAGACCGCGCTCTACGACGCGGTCGTGGCCGGCGCCCGCGAGCTCGGCAAGGCGCCCGGCCAGCGCGTGATCGTGCTGCTGTCCGACGGCGAGGACACCACCAAACGACCCATCAGGGAGGCGATCAACGCCGCCAGGGGGAACAAGGTCGCCATCTACTCGATCGGGCTGGCCAGCGACGGCGCGACGGCGCCGGCAGCGGCGCTCCGCTCGCTGGCCACGCAGACCGGGGGACGCTTCGTCTCGGCCGAGGGCGCGCAGCTCTCCGCCCTCTACACCAGGCTCGGCAAGGCGCTGTACTCCCAGTACGTGGTCGACATCGAGGTGCCGCCCGGCACCCCGAGCGGGAGCGAGGTCGTCGTGACGGTGGCCGCGGGCGGTCTCCGGGCGTCGTCGGAGGGGCGCGCCCTGCTGCTCGATGCGCCGGCCACCACCCGGCCCGCCGCCCTGGACCGGCCGGTCCCGGGGCTGAGCAGGCTCGAGACCAGGCAGGGGCTGTACGCGGTCGTGGCGCTCATGTTCGTGGCCATCCTCCTGCTCGCCTACGCACTCATGGCGACCCCGCCCGGCAGCGGCAAGAGCTACCGCGAGCTGCGCCAGCGCCTGTCACAGTACTCGCTCACGCCGGCCATCGACGAGGGCCCGCCGCCGAGCCCGTTCGGCTCGAGCGACCTGCTCGGCAGGGTCACCGACCTGGCCGAGGCCCTGGTGAAGCGGGGCAACCTCGAGGAGGCCTTCCTCACCCGGATCGAGCTGGCCGGCCTCAAGCTGCGGGTGGCCGAGTTCGTGCTCATCTCGCTCGCCTCGACCTTCGGCGTGCCGCTGCTGCTCCTGCTGCTCACCCGGAACCTGTACATCACCATCATCGGCGTCATGATCGGGGTGCTCGCGCCATTCGTGTTCCTCGTCGTCAAGGCCAGCCGCCGCCAGGCGAAGTTCGACGAGCAGCTCCCCGACACCCTCCAGCTCCTCGGAGGCGCCCTCCAGGCCGGGCACAGCCTGCTTCAGGCCGTCGACACGGTCGTCAAGGAGGCCGAGGAGCCGATGTCGGTAGAATTCCAGCGGGTGCTCACCGAGGCGCGGCTCGGGATGCCGCTCGAGGAGGCGCTCGATGGTGTGGCCAAGCGCATGAACAGCCAGGACTTCGCGTGGACGGTCATGGCGGTGAGCTTGCAGCGGCAGATCGGCGGCAACCTGGCCGAGCTGCTCAACACCGTCGCCCAGACCATCCGGGAGCGCTATTCCCTCAAGCGCCAGATCCGTGCACTCTCTGCTGAAGGCCGGCTCTCGAGCATCATCCTGTCGATCCTGCCGTTCCTGATGTTCGCCGTGCTCCTGATGTTCAACCCTACGTTCCTGGCCCCGCTCTATACGACGCCTCTCGGATTGGCCATGCTGTCGGCTTCCGCGGTCCTGATGATCGTCGGCATCCTCTGGATGAAGAAGATCACCGACATCGAGGTGTAGTTGCCATGTCAGCCATCGTGCTCGTCGCTGGCGCCGTCGCCTTGGCCGGAGCCGTGTTCGCGGCGCTGTTCTCGGTCCAGTCGCTGATCGTCGAGCGCCGCCAGGCCTACCGGACGATCAGGGCGCTGCGCTCGATCGACCTCAGGCCGACCGACATCCGCAACCGCGAGCTGGCCGAGCCGGCCAGGGACCGCGTCTGGTACCCGCTCTACCGGACCGCGCTCGCGCTCGGGCGCCGCCTCACGCCGGTCGGTGCGCGCCAGAACATCCAGCGTAAGCTGCTCATGGCCGGCAGCCCGATCGACTGGGACGCCGACCGCGTGCTCGCGTCCAAGGTCGGCGGGCTCGCCGCCGGCGCCCTGGCCGGCGTGCTGCTCGTGGTCGGCATGCCCTTGCCCTGGGGCATGCTCGTGGTCGGCTTCCTCGCCCTGTGCCTGCTCGGGTACTTCATGCCGAACATCGTCCTGACGAACAAGATCCAGCGCCGCCAGGCGCAGGTCCGGCGGGCTTTGCCCGACTCGATCGACCTGCTCACCATCAGCGTCGAGGCTGGTCTCGGGTTCGACGCGGCGCTCGCGCACGTCTCGAGGAACACGACCGGCCCGCTGGCCGACGAGTTCTACCGCACGCTGCAGGAGGTGCAGCTCGGCCGGACCCGCAGCGAGGCCATGCGCAACCTCGCTGACCGGTCGACCGTGCCCGAGCTCTCGACGTTCGTCCTCGCAATGGTGCAGGCTGACGTCTTCGGCATCTCCGTGGCCAACGTGCTCCGCATCCAGTCGCGGGAGATGCGCAAGAAGCGGCGTCAGCTGGCGGAGGAGCGGGCCATGAAGGTGCCGATCAAAGTGCTGTTCCCGGTCCTGTTCTGCATCTTCCCGGCGCTGTTCGTCGTCATCCTCGGTCCGGCCATCATGCGCATCGCAGAAGCCTTCTCCCGGTAGGAACGTGCCCGTGCCTCGTCATGTCGTCCTCCTGTCACGCGACACCTCGCTCGCGGTCGCGCTGCGGACCCTGCTCGACCAGGCCGACATGGTCACCGTGGTGGACTCGCCGGCCGCCTGGTCGTCGATCCCCGGCCGGCCCGTCGACGCCGTGGTGGTCGACTCGCCCCCGGCGCGCCGCTCCGCCATCATCGGCGAGGTCCGCTACCGGTTCACCGGTCCGCTGATCGTGCTGCTCGGGCAGAAGGACGACCCGAAGGACCTGCCCCGCGACGCGAGCCTCGCGGTCGTGAAGCGCCCCTTCGCGATGATGGAGCTCTGGGGCGTCCTGACCGGCAGGACGGCCGATCCCGCTCGGCCCCCCTCGAGGTGGCGGCCCAGGTCCCTGAGCAACCGGCCCCGCCAGGCACCCGCCCCTCGCCAGGCGCCCTCCTCTGGCCAGGCACCCGCCTCTCGCCAGGCGCCCTCCTCTGGCCAGGCGCCCGCCTCTCGCCAGGCGCCCTCCTCTGGCCAGCCACCCGCCCCTCGCCAGGCGCCGCCTCCGGCCGCCGCGCCAGGCGGCCGGCCGCCGGCTGCTCCGCCCCCCCGATCGGGAGGCGGACCGCCCAAGCCCGCCGGCCCACCCAGGGCGCCGTCGCCGGCACCGCGGGGTGGCCAGGCGCCGGTGCCTCCCGCACCGCCCCCGGTCAGACCCGGGAGCGGAGCGTCACCAGGAGGCCCGGCCCGGCCCAGGGTCCCCGCGCCACCCGGACCGGGTAGGGAGCCGGGAGCCCCCGCGGCCCGCGGCCCCTCCGCTCCGGGCTCCGGCCGGCCCGGCAGCCCCACCCGCCCAGGCATCCCACGCCGACCCGCCATGGGTGAAAGTCCGGCCGGGCCTGGGGTTCCTAGGCCGGCCGGGCCTGGGGTTCCCGGGCCCACCGGGCCTGGGGTTCCCGAGCCGGCCGAGCCTGGTGGTGGTGGTGCGGCCGAGCCTGGTGGTGGGCCCGCCGGGCCTGGGGGTGGTGGGCCGACCGAGCCCAGGGGTGGCTCGACCGGGCTCAGGGGTGGCGAGCGGCCGGGGGGGCCCGGCCGCCCAAGCACCGGTGCGCCAGCGTCCGGGGGACCGCCGGTCGCCCCCGGCGACCGGCCTGCCCCGCCGGCGGGCCGGCCTGCCCCGGCGCCATCTGGGGTTCCGAGCGGTGCATCCATGACTCCGGGCGCCCCTTCGGGCTCCGGGGCCGTGCGCGCGGTCCCAGGCCAGACGCGACCGGTCACGGATACCCGGCCGGCGGGTTGGTCCTCACCACCCCGAGGCACCAGCGGCCCGCCGGCCGGGGGCGGCTGGCCTGGTGCTGCAAGCCCGGCCGGAGCTCCGGCCACGGAGCCGCCCGACGACGCCTCGAAGCGGCGACCCAAGGTCCGCCGCTTCACGCGCGGCTTCGGCCGCCTGCTTGGCGGGGGACGCGAAGCCTCCGGCCCCGCTCCCACGGCGACAGGATCTGAGGATCTCGCTCCCACCCAGCCGGCTCTCGAGGGCGACCGGCCACCGGCACCCACCACTTCCTGGTTCGAGGCTGCCGACCAGTCCCGTCCGGCAGCGCCTGCGTCTCCCGGAGCAGAGTCGGCGCGCCACGGCCCGGTTGCCCGGGAACCGCGGAAAGCTGCCGACCAGCCTTCCCGGCCTGGAACAACGGCGCCTGCTCCTGGCGTCGGCTCGGCGGCCGCCCCGGAGGCCGCCGGGCCGACCCCCACCTCGGCGACCGCACCACCCAGCGCCGAGGTGGGGAAGGCCGAGCCCACTTCCACCGGAGCTGCGGCCGAGACGCCGGCCGCGGTCGCGCCGCCCGCCGCGGAGGTGGGGGAGGCCAGGCCGGGTTCGCCCGGGAAGGCGACCGAGGCGCCAACCCCGGTCCCACCGGTCGCTGCCACTCCCGCCACCACGCCCACGGCGGAGCAGGCGCCGCGTGTCGAGCGGCCGGCCACCCCTGAGCGGCC
>DASYUT010000051.1 GCA_036000965.1 Actinomycetes bacterium | reverse complement strand
CCGGCCGACGGGCTCGCGCTGGTCACCTACCCGCTGCTCCTCGACGGGGCGTCGATGCTGGCCAGGGCGGCCGACCTCAACCGGGCCACGCCCGCCGCCTTCTGCGAGGTCCACCCGGACGACGCCGGCCGGCTCGGGCTGGCCGACGGGGGCCGGGCCACGCTCGACTTCGGCGGTGGCACCACCGCCGAGCTGCCGGTCGTCGAGCTGCCGGTCGTCGAGCTGCCGGTCAGGGTGTCGGCGTCGGTCGCGCCCGGGTGCGTGTTCGTCCCCGCCAACCAGCCCGACCTGGCCCTCGGGGCGCTGCTCGGCCCGGCCCCGGCCCTGCGGGTCGCCGTCCGGGCGGTCGAGGAGGCCGCCGCATGATCTGGGACCTCTTCATCCTGCTCGTCAAGGTCGTCGGCGTCTTCGCCTTCCTGATGCTCACGGTGCTGTTCGTGATCTGGCTGGAGCGCAAGGTGGTCGCGTTCATGCAGACCAGGATCGGACCCAACCGGGTCGGCCCCGCCGGCCTGCTCCAGAGCCTGGCCGACGGCATCAAGCTGTTCTTCAAGGAGGACGTGCGCCCGACCAACGCCGACCGCATCCTCTACGTCCTGGCCCCGGTGGTCATGATGGTGCCGGCGTTCCTGTCGATCACGGTGCTCCCGTTCGGGAGCCGGTTCGGCACCCAGGACGCCCAGCTCACCGACCTCAACGTGGGCCTGCTCTTCGTGCTGGCAATGGGCAGCCTGCAGGTGTACGGGATCGTGCTGGCCGGCTGGGCCTCGGGCTCGAACTACCCGCTGCTCGGAGCGGTCCGCTCCAGCGCCCAGATGATCAGCTACGAGATCGCCCAGGGCCTGTCCATCGTCGGGGTGCTCATGTACGCGGGCACCCTGTCGGCTGGCGGGATCGTTGCCGCCCAGCAGGGCGACCCGATCTGGGGGTTCGTCCCCCGCTGGTACATCGTGCCCCAGCTCCCCATGTTCCTGGTGTTCCTTGTTGCCGGCATCGCCGAGACCAACCGGGCCCCGTTCGACCTGCCCGAGGCCGAGTCCGAGCTGGTGGGCGGGTACCACACCGAGTACTCGGGCGTGAAGTTCGCGCTGTTCTTCCTGGCCGAGTACCTCAACATCATCACCGTCTCGGCGGTCGCCACCACGCTGTTCCTTGGCGGCCCGGACGGCCCGGTCATCCACGGCTTCCTGCCCTGGCTCTGGCCCATCCTGTGGTTCGTGGCCAAGATCTACCTGTTCATCTTCGTGTTCATCTGGCTGCGGGCCACGCTGCCGCGGCTCCGCTTCGACCGGCTCATGGCCATCGGCTGGAAGTACCTCATCCCGATCGCGCTGTTCTGGATCGCGGTGACCAGCGTCGTGCTCACCGTGGACCTGTCCGCGGTGAACCGGCGGGTGCTGTACGTCGCCATCGGGGTCCTGGTCGTCCTGCTGCTGGCGTCCCTGTTCGTCCCCGGCCCCAAGGAGTCCAGGAAGCGTCCTGGCACCCCGGACCGCACCGCCCCAGGAGGGTCCACCTCATGATGTCCTCAGAGATCCTCAAGGGCCTCTCGGTCACCTTCCGGAGCATGTTCCGGAAGCGGAACACGATCCAGTACCCCGAGGTGAAGCGCCCCACCTCGCCCCGCTTCCACGGCCGCCACCAGCTCAACCGGTACGAGGACGGCCTCGAGCGCTGCATCGGGTGCGAGCTGTGCGCCTACGCCTGCCCGGCCGACGCCATCTACGTGCAGGGGGCCGACAACACCCCCGAGGCGCGCTACTCGGTGGGGGAGCGGTACGCGGCCATCTACCAGATCAACTACAACCGCTGCATCTTCTGCGGCCTGTGCATCGAGGCGTGCCCGACCCGGGCGCTGACCATGACCAATGAGTACGAGATGTCGGCCGCCCACCGCCAGGACCTTGTCTACGACAAGCCGGAGCTCCTCGCCCCGGTCCCGCCCGGCGCCAAGCCGCTCCCGCATGCCGACGCCGGGGACGGGCCGCCTGCGATCGCGCGTTACGGGCCCCAGGCGTCGGTCTCCCAGGAGTCGACCGAGCCGGTCTGGGCGCTGCTGCGGGCCCAGGAGAGCAGGCAGGCCGACCGCGAGCTGCCCGCCGACGAGGTCGTGCCCAGATGATTACCGTCGCCGCCACGACCGCCGCCGAGCGGGCCGAGTTCGTGACGTTCATCCCGCTCGCCGTCCTGAGCGTCGTCACCGCGATCGGCATGGTCACGAGCCGCAAGGCGGTCTACTCGGCTCTGCTGCTGGTGGTGAACTTCTTCTGCCTGGCCGGCTTCTACGTGCTCCTGCAGGCCCAGTTCCTGGCCGCGGTCCAGGTCATCGTCTACGCCGGCGCGATCATGGTGCTGTTCCTGTTCGTGCTCATGCTGCTCGGCATCGGCAGCCAGGAGGTCCTGTCCGAGACCATCCCCGGCCAGCGGGTGATCGCCGGGGTGCTCGGCGTGCTGCTGCTGGCCGCGGTCGTCGTCGCCGTCCTCAACGGGGGGCTGTCAGGCGGAGCTGGAGACCTGACCGCCGCCAACCAGGGCGGCAACACCCAGGCGGTCGGCCGCCTGCTGTTCACCCGCTACGTGTTCGCCTTCGAAGCGACCGGGATCCTGCTCGTCGTGGCCGCGGTCGGGGCCCTCGTCCTCGGGAAGCGTCGCCCATGAAGCTCGGAACCAACGCCTACCTGCTGCTCAGCGCCGCGCTGTTCACCGTCGGGGTGGTCGGGGTGCTGGTGCGGCGCAACGCCATCGTGGTGTTCATGTGCGTGGAGCTGATGCTGAACGCGGTCAACCTGTCGTTCATCGCCTTCGCCAGGCGCAACGGCACGCTCGACGGCCAGGTGCTGGCGTTCTTCGTGATGGTGGTCGCCGCCGCCGAGGTCGTGACCGGCCTGGGCATCCTCGTCGCCATCTTCCGCAAACGCTCGTCGACCAGCGTCGACGACGTCAACCTGCTCAGGGGGTGACCCTGCCCTGAACGCAACCGGCACGATCCGCCTGGTCTGGCTGCTGCCGCTCCTGCCCCTGGCCGGGTTCGCGGTCAACGTCGCGCTCGGGCGGCGGCTGCGGCAGCTGGCCGGCTGGCTGGCCACGGCCCTGGTCGCGGCATCGTTCGCGGTCGCCGTAGCCGCGTTGCTCGCGCTGCTCTCCCACGACGGCGAGTCGCGCACCCAGACCCTGCGCGGCTACGAGTGGTTCACCTCCGGTGACCTGCGGGTCTCCTTCGACTTCCGCTGGGACCAGCTCTCGGCCACCATGGCGCTGGTCGTCACCGGGGTCTCGAGCCTCATCCACCTCTACTCGATCGGCTACATGGCCGACGACGAGCGGCGCCAGACCTTCTTCGCCTGGCTGAACCTGTTCGTCGCCGCGATGCTGGTGCTCGTGCTGGCCCAGAACTTCCTGGTCATGTTCCTCGGCTGGGAGGGGGTCGGGCTCTGCTCCTACCTGCTCATCGGGTTCTGGTTCAACCGCCGGCTCCCGGTGGTCCAGCCCGACGCCCGGCTGGTCGAGGGTGTCCCCGACGAGACCGAGGAGGTCTGGGCCCCGCCGGCGGCGAAAAAGGCGTTCATCGCCAACCGCGTCGGCGACATCGGCTTCCTGATCGCCATGTTCCTGCTCTTCCAGCGGTTCGGCAGCCTCGACTTCGACGACGTGCTCGGCCAGGTGAGCGGGCTCGCCGGCGGGACCGCCACCGCCGTCGCGCTCCTGCTGTTCCTCGCCTGCGCGGGCAAGAGCGCCCAGATCCCCCTGTTCGTCTGGCTGCCGGACGCCATGGCCGGCCCCACCCCGGTGTCCGCCCTCATCCACGCGGCCACCATGGTGACCGCCGGCGTGTTCCTGGTTGCCCGCACCCACGTCCTGTTCGAAGCCTCCCCCACCGCCCAGACCGTGGTGGTGGTCGTCGGCGCCCTCACCGCCCTGCTCGCCGCCCTCATCGCCGTCGGCCAGGACGACATCAAGCGGATCCTCGCCTACTCGACCGTCTCCCAGCTCGGCTACATGTTCGTCGCCGTCGGCCTGGGTCCGGTCGGCTACGCGGCCGGCCTGTTCCACCTCGTCACCCACGCCTTCTTCAAGGCCCAGCTCTTCCTCGGGGCCGGGTCGGTGATGCACGGCAACGACGACGACATCGACGTCAAGCACTTCGGCGGCCTGCGCAGGGCCATGCCGGTCACGTTCCTGACCATGGGGGCGGCCTGGCTCGCGATCATCGGGTTCCCGTTCACCTCCGGGTTCTTCTCCAAGGAGGCGATCCTGGGCGCCGCCTTCGAGCACGGCGGCATCGGCCTCTTCGGCTGGGCGGTGGGCGTGCTCACCGCGGGGCTCACCGCCTTCTACATGTCGCGGCTGTTCTTCCTCACCTTCCTGGGCGCGCCGCGCTGGCCCGGCGGCCGCCACCCACACGAGTCCCCGCCGGTCATGACCGTCCCCTTGGTCGTGCTTGCCGCGCTCGCCCTGGTCGCCGGCTGGCTCCTGGGCGGCTTCTCGGGCGCCGGCCCGATCGGCCGCTTCCTCGAGCCGGTGCTGGGCGCAGCGCCCGAGGAGAGCGGGTCGTTCCTTGCCGCCTTCCTGCTGAGCGTGGCCGCGGTCGGCGTGGCCGCGGTCGGCGTGCTCACCGCATGGTGGGTGTACCTGTCCGGCCGGGTCGAGTGGCTGGCGCTGCGGACCCGCTTTGCATCCGTCTGGCGCCTGCTCGCCCACAGGCTGTACATCGACGAGATCTACGAGTTCTTCACGGTCACCCTCGGCGGCGCGGTCGCCGCGTTCCTGGCCGTCAACGTCGAGCGGCGGGTCATCGACGGGGCCGTGAACGGCGCGGCCGGCGTGGTGGGCGCGACCGCCAGCCGGGCCCGCCGCCTGCAGACCGGCCTCGTCCGCACCTACGCGGTGGGCGTGCTCGGCGGCGCCGTGCTCATTGTCGCGTTCCTCGTCTTCCGGACCACCTAGGAGCCGTCAACGTGCTGCTCACCGTCACCGTGTTCGCCCCGCTGGCCGGGACCCTGCTGCTCGCCGCCATCCCCCAGGCCCGGGCCGCGGGGGGTCCGGGGGGCTCAAGCCCAGCCCCCCGGTGGGATCAGGGGGGCTCGGGAGGCTCGAGCCCAGCCTCCCGATCGGACAATCTGGCCCGCTGGGTCGGGCTGGTGGCGAGCCTGGTCACCCTTGCCCTGGCGGTGGTGCTGGCGGCCCGCTTCCGGACCGGCGAGGCGGGCTTCCAGCTCGGGCTCGCGGCCGACTGGGTGCGCTCGTTCGGCGTGCAGTACAAGGTCGGGGTCGACGGGGTGAGCCTGCCGCTGGTGCTGCTCACCGCCGTGCTGGTGCCGCTCGCGATCGCCGGCTCGTGGCGGATGACCGACCGGCCGCGCAACTACGTCGCCCTGCTCCTGCTCCTGGAGACGGCGATGCTCGGGGTGTTCGTGGCCCTCGACCTGTTCCTCTTCTACATCTTCTGGGAGGCCGTGCTGATCCCGGCTTACTTCCTGATCGGGTCGTGGGGCGGCGAGCGGCGCGTGTACGCGGCGGTCAAGTTCTTCCTCTACACCCTGTTCGGCGGCCTGCTCATGCTGGTCGCGATCATCACCCTGTACTACCTGAAGTCCAAGGCCGGCGGGCCGGGCACGTTCGACTACGAGGCCCTGCGCGACCTCTCCAAGGACCCGACCACCCAGCGCTGGCTGTTCGCCGGCTTCTTCGCCGCCTTCGCGGTCAAGACGCCCCTGGTCCCGTTCCACACCTGGCTGCCCGACGCCTACGTCGAGGCCCCGACCACCACCACCGTCCTGCTCGCGGGGGTCATGTCGAAGCTGGGCGTGTACGGGTTCCTGCGCTACTCCCTGCCCCTGTTCCCCGACGCCTCCCGGTACTTCCAGCCCGCGCTGATGACCCTGGCCGTGGTCGGGATCCTCTACTGCGCGACCATGGCCACGGTGCAGAAGGACTTCAAGCGGCTGGTCGCCTACTCGTCAGTCTCCCACCTCGGCTTCATCGTGCTCGGCATCTTCGCGTTCACGGTCCAGGGCCTGCAGGGCGGGGTGTTCTACATGGTCGCCCACGGGCTCATCATCGGCGGGCTGTTCTTCGTGGTCGGCATGCTGTGGGAGCGGCGGGGCACCCGCCGGATCGACGACTTCGGCGGCCTGCAGCAGTCGGTGCCCCGCATGGCCGGCGTCATGCTGGTCATCACCCTGGCCTCGCTCGCCCTTCCCGGCCTGGTCGGCTTCGTGGGCGAGTTCCTCACCCTCCTCGGCGCCTTCCTGGCCAACCGCGTCTACGCCGTGCTCGGCGCCATCGGCGTGGTGTTGGGCGCGGTCTACCTGCTCTGGGCCTACCAGCGCATGTGGCACGGCCCGATCACCTCCGAGGACAACCGCGCCATCCCCGACCTGAGCGCCCGCGAGTGGGCCATCCTCGGCCCCCTGGTGGCCGCGATCGTGGTGCTCGGCATGTTCCCGCGCCCGGTCCTGGAGCGGGTCGAACCGTCCGTCCAGCGCGTCGTCGAGCTGACCGCCAGACCAGCCGGCCAGGCCGGCGCCGCCCTGCCAAGTCCCTGACCAACCAGCCGTGGGCGGCGCACCCGCCGGCCCCGGAGCCCTGGAGGAGCCCGTGCACGTCCTGGCCCAGTCCGCCGCCCAGGCGCCGATAGACCTGCCCGAGATCGACTGGCGCGGGATCGCCCCCGAGCTGGCCCTGGCCGGTGCCGGGGTCGTCCTGCTGATGGTGGTGGCGTACTGGCCGAACGCCCGGCGCGGGGTCCTGGCCGCGCTCACCCTCGCCGGCCTGGCCGTCGCGGCCTGGCTGACCGCCTGGAACTGGGACTTCGCCCGGGTCGCGTTCGAGGGCTCGGTCGCGCTCGACGGCATCACCCGCTACGCCCGGGTGATCCTGCTCGCGGTCGGCGCGCTCGCCACCCTGATGGCCGCGAGCGAGGGCCGGCGCGACCGGGAGGAGCCGCCAGAGATCTTCCCGCTGCTGCTGTTCGCGCTCACCGGCATGATCCTGCTTGCTTCCGCCTCCGACCTGCTGGTGGTGTTCATCGCCCTGGAGATGCTGTCGCTCAGCCTCTACGTGATGGCCGGGGCGACCCGCCGGCTGCCGGCGCAGGAGGCGGCGATGAAGTACTTCCTGCTCGGTGCGTTCTCGTCCGCGTTCCTGCTCTACGGCATCGCCCTGTGCTACGGGGCGACCGGGACCACCAACCTGCTCCGCATCGCGCAGGCAACCACCGACCCCACCGTCAGCGCGACCCTGCTGCTGGCCGGGGTGGGCCTGCTCGCGGTCGGCTTCCTGTTCAAGGTGGCCGCGGTGCCGTTCCACATGTGGACCCCTGACGTCTACCAGGGGGCGCCCACCCCGGTGACGGCGTTCATGGCCGCCGGCACGAAGACGGCCGGCTTCGCGGTCCTGCTGCGCGTGTTCGCCGGCTCCCTGGGCGGGCTGGTGCTCTCCTGGCGCCCGGTCCTCGCCGCCGTGGCGGCGCTCACCATGCTGGTCGGGTCGGTCCTGGCCGTGGTCCAGTCCGACCTGAAGCGCATGCTCGCCTACTCGTCGATCTCCCACGCCGGCTACCTGCTGATCGGCGTGGTCGCTGCGGCGACCAGCCCCGAGGGCGCCAGCGCCTCCATGTTCTACCTGCTCGCCTACTCCTTCATGGTCATGGGCGCGTTCATGGTGGTCCAGTACGCCTCGCCTGCCCCGCCCCTCGCCTCGGCCAGCGCGGGAGAAGCCGTGACCGGTGAGGCGGTGCCGGCTGCTGCCGGCGGCCGGCTCGAGGCCGAGCCGGTGGCCGCGGCGCAAGGCCTCGACGCGGAGCCGGTGGCCGCCGCGGAGGGCGTCCAGGCCGAGCCGGTGGCCGCGGCCGGGAGCGCCGCGGTCGCCACCATGACCAGGGAGGCCCCGGGTGGCGGCGACGGCGAGCCGCCTGGCCACGGGCTGCCCCGGGTGCGGGACGCCACCCGGGCCGCGGCCGAGCCGGACGGGGCCTGGGAGCGCACGTCGCTCGACGACTACCGGGGGTTCGGGCGCCGCCACTTCTGGCCCGCCCTGCTGCTGGCCGTCTTCCTGTTCTCGCTCGCCGGCATCCCGCCGTTCTCGGGGTTCTGGGCCAAGTACTACGTCTTCCAGGCCGGCGTCGACACCGGGCTCACCTGGCTGGTGGTGGTGGCGGTGGTCAGCTCGATCATCTCCGCCTTCTTCTACCTGCGGGTCATCGTCGTCACCTTCCTGCAGGAGCCGGCCGAGCCCGAGCTCGGCGTGACCCGGTCCCCGGCCCTCGCCGTCGCCCTGGCCGCCGCCGGCGCCCTCACCGTGGCGATCGGCCTCGCCCCCCAGGTCTTCATCACCGCGGCCCAGGCCGCCGGCCGGATCCTCGGGTAGCCGGTGCCCGCTCGAGCCGTCGACCCGCTCCTCTCCGGACTGTACGCCGGGATCCAGGCGCGCACCCGGGCCGGCCTGGAGGAGGTGGAGGCGGCCCTGGCCGACGCGGTGACCAGCGCCGACCCGTTCGTGCAGGAGGCGGCCAGCCACCTCCTCGAGGCCGGGGGCAAGCGCTTCCGGCCCACCCTGGTCTTCCTCGCCGGACACTTCGGCGACCCGACAGACCCCCGACTGGTCGGCGCCGCAGTCGCCATCGAGCTCACCCACCTGTCCACCCTCTACCACGACGACGTCATGGACGAGGCGGAGATCCGGCGGGGCGCGCGCTCGGCCAACGCCCGCTACGACAACAAGATCGCCATCCTCACCGGCGACTACCTGTTCGCCCGGGCCTCCGAGGTGACCGCCGGGCTCGGCACCGAGGCGACCCGGGTGCTCGCCCGCGCCATCGCCCGGCTGGTCGACGGGCAGATCCGCGAGTCCAGGGGGCCAAGGCCCAGGCAGGACCCGGTCGAGCACTACATGGCGGTGCTGGCCGACAAGACCGGTGCGCTGATCGCGGCCGCGTGCCGGCTCGGCGGCCGGCTCGCCGGGGCACCGCCTGCCGAGGTGGAGGCCCTGACCCAGTACGGGGAGCGCGTCGGGGTCGCCTTCCAGCTCGGCGATGACCTGCTCGACATCGCCACCGAGACGGTCACCTCCGGCAAGCTTCCAGGCATCGACCTGCTCGCCGGGGTCCGCACCTTGCCTGTCCTGTACCTCCTCCGCCGGGGCGGCCGGGACGCCGAGCAGCTCGTCCGGCTGCTCGGCGGCGAGCACGACGGCGACGCGCTCGCCCGCGCCCTGGCCCTGCTCCGCGCCTCGCCCGCGTTCGCCGAGGCCAGGCAGGCCGCCCAGACCGAGGTCGACCGGGCCAAGGCCGCCCTCGACCCCCTCCCCCCCGGCCCCGCCCGCTCCGCCCTGGAGGAGGTCGCCGACCGGGTCCTGGACCGCGAGACCTGACCGGCCACTCGCCTTGCCGGCGCCCGGGCGATGTCGGCCCCGGCGGGTATCCTTCCGGACCCATGGGCGCCGGCCATGGCGTCCCGGCTGGGGACGCGAACAGGGCTCCTGGTCACTGCCGGTCGCTGCTCGACCCCCCCTGGATCCGCCCCGACCGCGACCGGTCGTGGCGGTACCATCGGTCACTGGTAGCCACCGATCTGGGCGAGGTCATGAGGGCGATGCTTCTGGAGGCGCAGCGGCGCCCGCTGGTGCCCGCGGACGTCCCCAAGCCGGCGCCAGGCCCAGGGCAGGCGCTGGTGCGCGTGCGCGCCTGTGGACTGTGCCGGACCGACCTGCACATCGTCGACGGCGAGCTCACCGAGCCCAAGCTGCCGTTGATCCTTGGGCACCAGATCGTCGGCGTCGTGGAGTCGGTCGGGCGGGGAGCGGGCTCGGTCCGGGTCGGTGACCGTGTGGGGATCCCATGGCTGGGATGGACGGACGGGTCGTGCCGGTACTGCCGCTCAGGACGGGAGAACCTGTGCGACCGGGCGAGGTTCACCGGCTACCACATCGACGGCGGCTTTGCGGAGTGGACGGTCGCAGACGCCCGGTACTGCTTTCCCGTCCCTGACAGCTATGCCGATCTCCAGGCCGCACCGCTGCTGTGCGCGGGGTTGATCGGGTTTCGCGCCTACCGCATGACCGGCGACGCCGAGCGGGTCGGCCTGTACGGATTCGGGGCCGCCGCCCACATCCTGACCCAAGTCGCTGTGCACCAGGGCCGTACGGTCTACGCGTTCACGCGACCCGGGGACACCCGGGCCCAACAGTTCGCGGTGGAGCTGGGTGCCGTGTGGGCCGGTGCGAGCACCGACCCGGCCCCGGTGGAGCTGGACGCCGCGATCATCTTCGCGTCAGTGGGTGCGCTGCTCCCGGTCGCGTTGCAGTCGGTCGCCAAGGGCGGGATCGTGGTCTGCGGGGGGATCTACATGACCGCGATCCCGTCGTTCGGCTACCAGATCCTCTGGGGGGAGCGAACGGTGCGCAGCGTCGCCAACCTCACCCGGCAGGACGGTGTGGAGTTCCTCCGGCTCGCGCCAACGGTCCCGGTGGTGACGCACGTCCAGACGTTCCCCCTCGAAGCCGCGAACGACGCGCTGGCGAGCCTGCGGGCTGGGGAGGTCAGCGGCCAGAACGTCATCCTGGTCGACGACTGACCACCACCGTCGAGGTCTGCGATGCGGGTCTTGCCTGTAGTCTCCCCCGCCTGACTCCTACCGTGCCGGCCCGGCGGGATCCGCCCGCCGGGCCGGCGCCGAGCTTGTTCATTCGTGCGAAACATAGCCGTCTACCAGCGCTTTGACAGGTTGGCCGCTGTCCGCGCAGGTGGACTAGAATCTCGGCGACCAGGGTCGCCGCCGATGGGACGGCGCGGCCCGGCTGAAGGACGTCGAGGCCGCGGTCGTGGATCTCGGCGCGACCATGGGCGGGACGCGGGACCCCTTCCCGCCGACGCCCGAGGATGCAGACCGGGAGCCACATGACCTCGTACTTCCAGGCCTACGGCACGCTTGCCGGGCTGCTGGTGCTGTCGGTGCTGTTCGTCGCCCTCGCGTTCGGCGCCAACCGGGCGCTGCGCCCCAACCGGCCGTCGGCGGGCAAGCTCACCACCTACGAGAGCGGCATGGACCCGATCGGCACGTCCTGGTCCCAGACCCAGATCCGCTACTACGTGTTCGCCTTTCTCTTCGTCATCTTCGACGTCGAGAGCGTGTTCCTCTTCCCCTGGGCGGTGGTGTTCACCGACTTCGGCGTGGCGGCCTTCTGGGAGATGGTCGTCTTCATCGGGGTGCTCGCCGTCGGCCTGCTCTACGCGTTCCGGAAGGGTGTACTGAAATGGGCCTAGTCGACTCCGTCGAGCTGCCCCAGCCGATCAAGTTCGTCTTCAACTGGGGCCGCAAGTACTCGCTGTGGGTCTTCAACTTCGGCCTGGCCTGCTGCGCCATCGAGTTCATCGCCACCTCCATGGCCCGCCACGACTTCATCCGCCTTGGCGTGATCCCGTTCGCCCACGGGCCCAGGCAGGCCGACCTGCTGGTGGTCTCCGGCACCCTGACCGACAAGATGGCGCCCGCGATCAAGCGCCTGTACGACGAGATGCCGGAGCCGAAGTACGTGATCTCCTTCGGCTCCTGCTCCAACTGCGGTGGCCCCTACTGGGACTCGTACTCGGTCACCAAGGGCGTCGACCAGATCATCCCGGTGGACGTCTACGTCCCCGGCTGCCCACCCCGCCCCGAGGCGCTCCTGCACGGCATCATCACGCTGCAGGAGCGCATCGGTACCGAGTCCCTCAAGGACCGCTACGCGCGAGGCGGGTCCGAGCCCGCGCGAGAGCGGCAGCCGATCGTGGTGGGTGCCTGATGGCGACCCCGGCGAGGGCTGCCCGGCCGCCCCTGGGCGTGCCGACCCTGGAACGTCCAGTGGCGACCCCGGCGAGGGCTGCCCGGCCGGCGCCGGGCTCCCGTGGCGTCCAGGCTGCGTCGGCGTCCATGCTGGCGAGGCGCCGGCCGGGCAGCCGTCTGGAGGGGAGCCACTAGGTGGACGCCGCCGCCGTTCGCGACCATCTGGTCGCTGAGCTTGCCGACGCGGTCGAGCCGGACATCTCCTACGGGCTGCTGACCGTCACCGTCGCCCCGGCCGACTACCGCCGCGTGGCCGAGCTGGTCCGTCACGACCGCGACCTGGCCTGCAACTTCTTCGACTTCCTGTGCGGGGTCGACGAGGAGGCGCGCGGCATCGCGGTGGTGCTGCACGTGTACTCGACCAGCCACCACCATCACGTGCAGGTCCGCTCGGTGGTCCCGCGCGAGGGCGGCCACCTGCCGACCGTGCACGACCTGTGGGCGGGAGCCGACTGGCACGAGCGGGAGACAGCCGAGCTGTTCGGGGTGACCTTCGACGGCCACCCGAACCTGGCCAAGCTGCTCCTGCCCGAGGAGTTCGAGGGCTTCCCCCTGCGCAAGGAGTTCGCCCTGCTGGCCAGGGAGGCCAAGCCCTGGCCGGGCGCCAAGGAACCGGGGGAGTAGCGCCGTGGCCATCGACCAACGACGGGCGACCGGGGCAGGCGGGCAGGCGGGCGCGGCCTTCCAGGCCGCCGACGGCACCGGCATCGGCATCATCGTCCGCGACAAGGCCGACCGCGAGCTGCACACCCAGGACATGACCCTCAACGTCGGGCCCCAGCACCCGGCCACCCACGGGGTCCTGCGGGTGCTGGTGACCCTCGACGGCGAGATGATCGAGTCGGCCGAGCCAGTAATCGGCTACATGCACCGCGCGTTCGAGAAGCTCGCCGAGTACCGCGACTTCCGCCAGATCATCGCGCTGGTCAACCGGCACGACTGGGTCTCGTCGATCTGCAACGAGCTGGGCGTGGCGCTGATCGTCGAGAAGCAGATGGGGCTGGAGGTCCCCGAGCGCGCCACGTGGATCCGCATGCTGATGTCCGAGTGGACCCGCGTGCTCAACCACCTCATGTTCGTCGGCTCCTACCCCCTGGAGCTCGGCGCGATCACGCCGATGTTCTACGCCTTCCGCGAGCGCGAGGAGATCCAGGCGCTCATGGAGTGGATCACCGGGGGCCGCCTGCACCTGACCTACTGCCGGGTCGGCGGGCTCAAGCAGGACCTGCCCAGGGGCGCCATCGACATGTCCCGGAGCCTGGTCCCGCGGATGCGCGAGCGCCTCAAGGAGTATGAGACCCTGGTGCTCGGCAACGAGATCTTCGCCGCCCGGACCAAGGGCATCGGCGTGCTCCCGGCCGACGTGGCCTGCTCCTACGGCGTCAGCGGGGCGCCTCTGCAGGCGTCCGGGGTGCCCGAGGACGCCCGCAGGACCGAGCCGTACCTGTTCTACGACCAGGTCGAGTTCGACGTGCCGACCGGGCGCAACGGCGACTGCTACGACCGCTTCGCCATGCTGATCGCCCGGATGAAGGAGTCGCTCAAGATCATCGAGCAGGTCCACGAGCGGATCCCCCCCGGGCCGGTCAACACCAAGCTGCCGAAGACCGTGCGCGCCCCCGAGGGCCACGCCTACGTCCGCATGGAAAACCCGCTCGGCCAGCTCTCGTACTACATGGTCTCCCACAACGAGAAGACGCCCTGGCGGTTCAAGATGCGCACGCCGTCCTTCAACAACATCTCGTCCATCCCCTACCTGCTGAAGGGGACCCTGGTGCCCGACATGATCGCGGTCATGGGCTCGATGTTCTTCATCGTGGGGGACATCGACCGGTGACCGACACCGTCCGCGACTGGCTGTCGCACTACTGGGTCCTCATGCCGGTCAAGATCCTCGCCGTCCTCGGCATCTTCCTGGTCTTTCCACTGATCGTCGGCTACATGGAGCACAAGGTCATGGCCCACATGCAGGCCAGGGTCGGTCCCATGGAGGCGGGCCGCTTCCACGGCGTGCTCCAGCTCGTGGCCGACGGCATCAAGTTCGTCCAGAAGGAGTCGATCATCCCCAGGGCGGCCGACAAGTGGGTGTTCGCCCTGGCCCCGGCGGTCGCCCTCATCCCCGGCATCCTGCTGTTCGGCTTCATCCCTTACGGGCCGGACCTGATCCCGGTCCGCTCCGACGTCGGGCTGTTCGTCACCCTGGCCCTGTCCAGCGTGAGCGTCATCGGGGTGCTCATGGCGGCCTGGTCGAGCGCGAACAAGTACTCCCTGATCGGTGGGACCCGGGCGGCCGCCCAGCTCATCGCCTACGAGCTGCCGCTGGTGCTGGCCGCCGCGGCCGTGGCCATGCAGGCCGGCTCGGCCGACCTGGCCGTGATCGTGGAGCGCCAGAGCTGGTGGGGCTGGAGCGGCTGGGGGCTGCTGCTGCTGATCGGGTTCTTCGTCTACGGCACGGCCGCCCTGGCCGAGCTGACCCGGCCGCCGTTCGACATGCCGGTGGCCGACTCCGAGCTGGTCTTCGGGCACCTCACCGAGTACACCGGCCTGCGCTTCGCCTTCTTCCTGCTCACCGAGTACGCGGGCATCGTCTCCCAGACGGCCATCGCGGCCACCCTGTTCCTCGGCGGCTACAAGGGGCCGTTCCTGCCCGACGGGCCGTGGTGGCTCGCGGTCAAGGTGTTCGCCCTGTCGTTCATGGTGATCTGGTTCCGGGCCACCTATCCGCGGCTGCGCGAGGACCAGCTGCAGTTGTTCGCCTGGATCCGGCTCGTGCCCTTGGCGCTGCTGCTGATCCTCCTCGTCGGCTTCACCAAGGTGGTGTGACCCTCCGATGACCGTGCTAAAGGGAACCGGGCTGCTCAAGGGGCTCGGGGTCACCTTCAAGACCATGTCGACGCGGGCGGCGACCAGGCAGTACCCGCACGTCCGGCCCGACCTGCCCGCCCGAACCCGGGGCGTCATCGCGCTGATCGAGGAGAACTGCACGGTCTGCATGCTCTGCTCGCGCGAGTGCCCCGACTGGTGCATCTACATCGACTCCCACAAGGAGGTCGTGGCGCCCAAGGAGGGCGGCCGGGCGCGCACCCGCAACGTCCTGGACCGCTTCGCGATCGACTTCGCGCTCTGCATGTACTGCGGCATCTGCGTGGAGGTCTGCCCGTTCGACGCGCTCCACTGGAGCCCGGAGTTCGAGTACGCCGAGCACGAGCACGAGGCACTGACCCACGAGATGGACCGGCTGCGCGAGTGGGCCTACACGGTGCCCGCGCCCGACCCGCTCGAGGAGGGCGCGGTCGAGCCCAGGGAGATCGAGGCCGCCCGCAAGGCCCAGGAGGCGGCCCGGGCCAAGGCGGCCACCGCCGCTGCGGCGCAGGCGCAGGCCGCCGCGGCCGCTGCGGCAGCCCCGCCGGCGGCAGCCGCCCCGGCCGACGCCCCGGCGGCAGCCCCCCCGGCCGACGCCCCGGCGGCCGGCCAGCCCGCCCCGGCTGCCGGCGAGCCCGCCCCGGCCCCGGTCGCGGCCTCCACCGGTGCCGCCCCCCCGGCTCGGGCTGCGGGCGCCCCCGCTCCCGCCGGCGCGGCAGCCCCCGCCGCGGCGGCGGCCGCCAAGGCCGAGGAGGTCCACGTCGAGCCGGGCATCGACCAGGAGACCTTCGACCGGCTGGTCGCGGGGGGCGAGCCCGAGCGCACCGCCCGGGCCAAGGCCAAGGCCGCCTACATGCGCAAGGCCAAGGCGGCCGCCCGGGCCGCCGCCGAGCCCCCGGACCCGGCTGCGGCGGCGAGGGAGGACGCATGACCGGCCAGGAGGTGGTCTTCCTGGTCCTCGCCGTGGTGGGCGGGCTGGCCGGGCTGCTCGTGGTGACCAGCCGGAACATCGTCCACGCCGCCCTGTACCTGGTGGTCGCGCTGTCCAGCGTGGCCGGCGTCTACCTGCTGCTGGCCGCCCCGTTCGTCGCGTTCGTGCAGGTCATCATCTACGTCGGCGCGATCGTGGTGCTGATCTTGTTCGGCATCATGCTGACCAGGGCGCCGGTCGGCCGCCGGGTCCTCGACAACACGCTGCGGGCCCGGGTGGGCGCGTTCGTGGTCGGCCTGGGCATGTTCACGATGCTCACCTGGTTCATGGCCGACGCCTGGAGCGGCGAGCGCATCGCCGGCCAGGCGGTCACCACCACCGCCGCCCTCGGCACCTCCCTCTTCCGCAACTACGTCCTGCCCTTCGAGGCGGTCAGCGTCCTGCTGCTGGCCGCGCTCATCGGAGCCATCGTCCTGGCCCGCCGGGACTGACCAGGAGACCGCCTGCCATGCCGCTGCTCTACCCGCTCGTGTTCGCCGCCTTCCTGTTCAGCGCGGGGGTGTACGGCGTGCTGGCCAGGCGCAACGCGGTGATGGTGCTGATGAGCATCGAGCTGATGCTGAACGCGGTGAACGTCAACCTGGTCGCCTTCAACGCCTACCTCAAGGACCAGCTCCTCTCCGGGCAGGTCTTCGCGCTGTTCGTGGTGGCGGTGGCCGCCGCCGAGGTCGGCATCGGGCTCGCGATCGTCCTGCTGATCTTCCGCAACCGGGAGACCGTGAACATCGACGAGGTCGACCTGCTGCGCTGGTGACCCGACCTTCCGGCTGAGCTCAGAGGAGCACGATGGAGAAGCTGGCCTGGCTCGTCCCCGCCCTGACCCTCGCGGCCTGGGCCGTCATCCTGCTGGCGGGCAAGCGCATGCCCGGCAAGGGGGCGGAGGTCGGGATCCTCGCCGTCGGGGCCGGCTGGGTCCTGAGCGTGGGCATCCTCGGCCGGGTGATCGGCGGCGCCGAGCCCTACCACCTCAGCGGGGAGTGGGCGCCGTTCGGGGCCGACCTGTCCATCCCGATCGGGATGACGGTGGACGGGCTGGCCGCGGTCCTGCTCGTGGTCGTCACCACGATCTCGCTGCTGGTGCAGGTCTACTCGGTCTCCTACATGCGCGGCGACGAGCGCTACACCATCTTCTTCTCGTTCCTGTCGCTGTTCACCGCCGGCATGCTCATCGTCGTCCTGGCCGACAACCTGATGCTCCTGCTGGTCGGCTGGGAGATCATGGGCGTCTGCTCGTACTTCCTGATCGGCCACTACTGGGAGGACCAGGCCAACGCGCGCGCCGCGATCAAGGCGTTCCTGACCACCCGGGTCGGCGACATCGGCTTCATGCTCGGCATCTTCGTGTTCTTCTGGGCGGCCAGGAGCTTCGAGATCGACGCGATCATCGAGGGCGTGGAGACGGGCCGGATCTCCTCGACCACCGTCACCCTCGGCGCGGTGCTGCTGTTCTGCGGCGCGATCGGCAAGTCGGGCCAGTTCCCGCTGCACACCTGGCTGCCCGACGCCATGGCCGGGCCCACCCCGGTCTCGGCCCTGATCCACGCGGCCACCATGGTCGCGGCCGGCGTGTTCCTGGTCGCCCGGATGTACCCGGTGTTCGCCGCCTCGGCCACCGCGCTCAACGAGATCGCGGTCATCGCCTCGGTCACCATGCTGATCGCGGCCCTGCTCGCCCTGGTCCAGGACGACATCAAACGGGTGCTGGCCTACTCGACGGTGTCCCAGCTCGCCTACATGATGGCCGGGCTCGGGGTGGGCGGGTACTCGGCCGGGGTGTTCCACCTGTTCACCCACGCTTTCTTCAAGGCCCTGCTGTTCCTCGCGGCCGGCTCGGTCATCCACGCGGTCCACTCCAACAACATGAGCGAGATGGGCGGGCTGCGCCGCGTCATGCCCTGGACGTTCTGGACCTTCACGGTCGGGGCGCTCGCCCTGGCCGGGATCTTCCCGCTGGCCGGGTTCTGGTCCAAGGACGAGATCCTCACCGACGCGTACAACGCGGGCTTCGGCACCCCGGCCGAGGAGTTCGTGGGCAGCCCGGACGTGGCCCGGATCGTGTTCGTGGTCGGCGTGACCACCGCCTTCCTGACCGCCTTCTACGTCGCCCGCATGCTCTGGCTGACGTTCGGGGCCGCCTACCGCGGCCAGGGCCACCCGCACGAGCCCGACGCGGTCATGCTCGGGCCGCTGGTGGTCCTGGCCGCCGGCGCCGCCCTGGTCGGGCTCGCCGGGTCGCCCTGGATCGGGTCGAACAACTTCGCCGCCTGGATCCAGACCCCGCTGCTGCCGGCCGAAGGGGCGGCCCACATCAACTGGGGGCTGGCGGCCGGCACCACCGCGATCGGCCTGCTCGGCATCGCGCTCGGCGCCGCCCTGTACCGGCGCGGTCTGCCCGAGCAGGAGTACCTGGCCCGGGTCCCGCTGGTCTACAAGGTCCTGGAGCGCAAGTTCTTCCTGGACGACCTGTACGAGCGGGGCATCGTCCGGGCAGTCACCGGCGCGCTGGCCCCGGCCACCTACTGGTTCGACCAGCGCGTCATCGACGGGGTGGTCAACGGGACCGGCCTCGGCACCCGCCGGCTCGCCCGCGGGCTGCGCTACGTGCAGTCCGGCCAGGCCCAGTGGTACGCGGCCGCGCTGTTCGTCGGCGTGGTGGGCCTGGTCGTCGTCACCCAGGTCGTCGGCAGATAGCGAGCCCGCCACCGGGCGGCACGCGAAGGAGGACATGGTAGGCGTGAAGTGGTTCGACAGCTGGGCCCTGACCCTCGCGGTCTTCCTGCCCCTCGTCGGTGCGCTCGTCCTGGCCGCGCTGCCCGCGGCCATGGACTACCTGGTCCGGGTCGCGAGCATGGTCGTCACCTTCCTCGCCCTGCTCGCCGGCGTGGTCGTCCTGGCCCGCTTCGACTACGGCGCAGGTGCGACGATGCAGTTCGAGGTCGACCGCTCCTGGATCGAGGCCATCGGCACCCGCTACCACCTCGGTGTCGACGGGATCTCGCTGCCCCTGCTGGCGATGTCGCTGCTGCTCTGCTTCCTGTGCGCGGTCTACTCCTCGCGCATCCTGCCCGAGCCGGTCAACGCCAGGTCGTTCCTGGCCCTGCTGCTGGTGCTCGAGACCGGCATGAACGGCACCTTCGCCGCCCTCGACCTGATCCTGTTCTTCGTGTTCTGGGAGCTCGTGCTCGTCCCGATGTTCTTCATCATCGCCGTGTGGGGCGGGCCCCGGCGCGGCTACGCCTCGATCAAGTTCTTCCTCTACACGGTGATCGGCTCGGTCGTCATGCTGCTCGGCTTCCTGGCCCTGTGGTACCAGAGCGCCCCCCAGGTGGCCGACCGCACCTTCGACATGCTCGCCCTGCAGGAGCTCGGGCCGGCCCGCTTCGCGGGCACCTTCGGCACCCTGGTGTTCGCCGCGATCGGCCTCGGCTTCGCGGTCAAGGTGCCGGTGTGGCCGTTGCACACCTGGCTGCCCGACGCCCACACCGAGGCGCCCACGGTCGGCTCGGTCCTGCTGGCCGCCGTGCTGCTCAAGATGGGCACCTACGGGTTCGTCCGCATCGCCCTGCCGGTCCTGCCCGACGCGGCCCGCATCTGGGCGCCCACCATCGGCGTCCTGGGCGCGATCGCGATCATCTACGGGTCGCTCTGCTGCCTGGCCCAGCGCGACATCAAGCGGCTCATCGCGTACTCCTCCGTCGGCCACATGGGCTTCGTGATGCTGGGGATCGCCACCCTCACCACGGCCGGGATCAACGCTGCCGTGTTCGGGATGGTCGCCCACGGGATCATCACCGGCATGCTGTTCTTCCTCGCCGGCTCCCTGCACGACCGCTACCACACCCGCGACATCGTCGAGATCGGCGGCGGGGTCGCGAGCAAGCTGCCCCGGTGGGCCGGCATCTTCACGCTGTCGTGCATCGCCTCGCTCGGCCTGCCCGGGCTGGCCGGCTTCTGGGGCGAGATACTCGCCGTGCTGGCCGCCTGGAACCCGGCGCCCGGGCTGTCGGTGCCCCTGTTCCGCACCCTGGCGGTGGTCGGCATGATCGGGACCCTGCTCACCGCCGGCTACTTCCTGTGGCTGCTGCAGCGGGTCAACCTGGGCCGGGTGCCCGACCGCTGGAGCGGCAAGCAGCTCGGCGACGTCGCCGCCGTCGAGTACACCGCCTGGGTGCCGCTGGTCCTGCTGATCGTCGCCCTCGGGTTCGCCCCGAGGCTCGTGCTCGGCGTCACCAACCCGGCCGTCACCGGCTGGTTCGCCAACCTGTTCAGATAAGGGGGGTTCGGGGGGCTCAGGCAGCGCAGCGGTAGCCCCCCGATCAACCAAGGAGGAGCCCAGGTGCGCATCGACTTCCACGCCATCCTGCCCGAGCTGGTGCTCGCCGGCACGGCGCTCCTGGTGCTCGTCGTGGACCTGTTCGTCGAGCGCGCCAAGGTGGTCGCCAACTACCTGGCCATCGCCGGCACCCTGGCCGCCGCCGGCGCCCTGGCCAGCCTGGCCCCCGGCGGGACCCGGGTCACGTTCGGCGGGTCGTTCGTGGTCGACAACTACGCCCTGCTGTTCAAGGCCCTGTTCCTCGGCTCGCTCCTGCTCGTCCTCTTCATGAGCACCCGGTACGTCAGCGCCGGCACCTCCTACCAGGGGGAGTTCTACTTCCTGGTCCTGTCCAGCTTCGTCGGCATGCTGCTCATGCCGTCCTCGCGCGACCTGCTCATGCTGTTCCTGTCGCTGGAGATCGTCTCGGCAACCGGCTTCATCGCGGCCGGGTTCCGCAAGGGCGACGCCCGCTCCAACGAGGGGGCGCTGAAGTTCCTGCTCGTCGGCGTGCTCTCCACCGCCGTGATGCTGTTCGGGATGAGCCTGGTCTACGGCTTCACCGGCTCCCTCCGGCTCGGCGAGATCGCGGCCAGGCTGCAGGCGGTCGGCGGCGAGCCGGCCGCGGTCATGAGCGTCTTCCTGGTCGTGACCGGCTTCGCGTTCAAGGTGTCGGCCGCCCCGTTCCACTTCTGGGCGCCCGACACCTACGAGGGCTCGCCGGTGCCGGTGGCCGCCTACCTCTCGGTGGCCTCCAAGGCGGCCGGCTTCGCCGGCCTGCTCCAGGTCACCTTCGTGGCCTTCCCCTCCTACGCCAGGTACTGGGCGCCCGCGTTCGCGGTGCTGGCCGCGCTCACCATGCTCATCGGCAACGTGGTCGCCCTGGCCCAGACCAACATCGTCCGCCTGCTCGCCTACTCGTCGGTGGCCCAGGCCGGCTACATGCTGGTGCCGTTCGCGGTCGGGAACTCGGGCGCCCCGGACGCGCGCTCCAAGGCGTTCCAGGCCGTGCTCATCTACCTGCTCTACTACGGGGTCACCAACCTGGGCGCGTTCGCGGTGGTCACCCTGATCAGCCAGCGCCAGCCGGCGAACCTGCTGGCCGACTACAACGGGCTCGGCCGCCGCTCGCCCGGCCTGGCCGTGGCCATGACGCTGTTCCTGCTCTCCCTGGCCGGCTGGCCGCCCTTTGCCGGCTGGTACGCCAAGTTCGTGGTGTTCCAGTCCGCGCTCGGCGCCGGCCAGACCAGCCTCACGGTGCTCGCCGTGTTCATGGCGGTCATGACCGTGGTCGCGTTCTTCTACTACCTGGCCGTGATCGGCCGCATGTGGCTGTCGCCACCCCTCGAGGAGGCGGTCGCCGCCGGCGTCCCGTCCCCCTCCCCGCTCCTCGGCCTGTCGATCGCCCTCTCCGTCGCCGGCGTGATCGTGCTCGGCATCCTCCCCGGCCTGCTGGTCCAGTACGCCCCCCTCTCCACCCTGGTGGCCAGCAGGTGACCTTGTGGACCCCGCGCCCGCGCTACGGTGTGGCGTGCTGTCATAGGTCGGACGCGCGTCGAGGTCGACGACGAGAAGACGTCACTCCGTTGTGGCCCCGGCGAGCATTCTCGACAGATCGTGTTCCGGCCTGTCACGGCAGGGTCAGGACCTCGGGGCCGTCGGCGGCGATGGCGACGGTGTGCTCGAAGTGGGCCGAGCGGGAGCCGTCGCGGGTGACCAGGGCCCAGCCGTCCGGCTTGACGTCGTAGGCGCCGTCGCCCTCGTTGAACATCGGCTCGATTGCGAGCACCAGCCCCTCGCGGAGCCGCAGCCCGCGCCCGGGCCGGCCGTCGTTGAGCACCGACGGCTCCTCGTGCATGACCCGGCCGATCCCGTGGCCGCCGAAGTCGGGCACGATCCCGTAGCCGCCGGCGTGGCCGACCCGCCCGACCGCGTGGCTGATGTCGGAGAGCCGGTTGCCGGCCCGGGCCGCCTCGATCCCGGCCCAGAGCGCACGCTCGGTCGTCTCCAACAGCCGGCGGGCTGCCTCGTCGACCTGGCCGACCGGGACCGTGACGGCGGCATCGCCGTGGTAGCCGTGGACGGCGGCGCCGCAGTCGATCGACAGCAGGTCGCCGTCACGCAGCCGGGTGCCGTCGGGGATGCCGTGGACGATCATGTCGTTGGGGGAGAGGCAGAGCGAGCCCGGGAACGGGGTGCGCGCGAAGTGTGGTGTGTAGCCGAGGAACGACGGGGTCGCGCCGGCGGCCCGGATGGTCCGCTCGGCCAGCCGGTCCAGCTCGCGCAGGGTCACGCCGGGACGCACGGCGGCCCGCACCCGCTCGATCGTCCGGGCGACCACCCGGCCAGCCGCTCGCATCGTGTCGATCTCGTCGCGGGACTTCAGGATGACCACGCGCCACGCCCCTGCTCGGTCGGCTCCACCCTACGAGGGTAACGCCTCCCTGGCCGTCACCGGCGCCCGGCCGCCCAGGCGGCGCCCAGCTTCACCCTTGCGCCGGTGCGCAGGACCGCGCCCGAGTAGATCCGCCCGGCCAGCGGCACCAGGGCGACGATCGTGGCCAGCGTGATCAGCACCGACAGGGCGACCTCCCAGGCGGGCACGGTCCCGCCGGCCACCAGGGGCGGCATGACCAGCGGCGCCACCGGCGGCAGGTACGACGCCACCTGGGCGAGCGTCCCGTCGGGGTTCTGCAGGGCCGAGAAGGCCAGGAAGAACGAGGCGACCAGCACGAGGTTGAGCGGCGTCACCGTGTTCTGCAGCTCCTCCTGGCGGGACACGATCGCCCCGGCCACGGCGAACAGGCAGCTGTAGAAGGCGTAGCCGAGGATGAACCAGACGAGGATCAGCCCGATCGTCCCGGCCGCGCCGGGCGGCAGCACGATCCGGTCGAAGGCCAGGGCCACCACCAGGCCGATCCCGCCGATGATGAACAGCTGCAACAGCCCGACCAGCCCGATCCCGATGATCTTGCCGGCCAGGAGCTGCACCGGGCGCACGGCCGCGAGCAGCACCTCCACGACCCGGCGTCGGGTTCGAGGACCCCGAGGATGATCCGCATGGCGGTGGTCTTGCCGGCGCCGTTGGGGCCGACGAAGCCAAACATCTGCCGCTCGCGCACGGTGAACGACAGATTGTCGAGGGCGAGCAGGTCGCGGTAGCGGCGGGTCAGGCCTTGCAGTTCCAGCACGTGGTCCCACTCACCCCGCTCTCACACGGATGTCAGGGTCTGGGGTCGCACCTTAGCAGCGCGGTCGGTCGGCGGCGTCCCGCCGCGGGAGGAACCTGGTGTCCTCCTCGGGTCGTATGGGGTCGGCCGGGAGCCGGGAGAGTCGAATCGCGCCTGATTCGCTACCCCACCTCCAGGACCTCGTCCAGTAGGGATCAAGCCGGTCCTTTACAGCACCCGGCGTGGTGGCTCGGCTCAGGTGGTGCCTACGGTTGGGTGGCGGCGAACAGGTCGAGGTAGCCGTGGGTCGCGCGCCACAGATGGTCTTCCGGGTAGATCCCGAGGCCCTTGTGCTCGCGCCGCCACTCCCGCTCCCAGTAGGCGGTGTCCACCCGTTGGAGGTGCG
>DASYUT010000050.1 GCA_036000965.1 Actinomycetes bacterium | reverse complement strand
TCGCTTTCCAGCGAGGATGTCGCATGAGTCTGGGGACACCGGGATCTCCGCCCATCTCCGAGGCGCCCCCTCCCAACGAAGGCGAGGACGTCATCACGGTGCGCGGGCTGGTCAAGCGCTACGGCGATCTGGAGGCCGTAGTAGGCATCGATCTCGACGTTCGTCGCGGGGAGATCTTCGGGTTCCTCGGTCCCAACGGAGCAGGGAAGACAACGACAATCCGCAGGCTGGCCATGGCCCGGGAGGCGGTGCCGGTACGGGTCTGGGAGGCGTCCTCGGCGAAGGTGGTGTCGCGGAGGTGGTGCAACCCCTCGATCCCCAGTGACCCCGGACCCAGTCGGCCAGGCGGGCAGGGTGGGGCCTGGGCGGCGGTGAGGCTGGTGACCGCGTACACCGCCACGGTGCGCCGGCGGCGGGGTGTGCAGGGACCGGACCCGGCGGGTGCTGCGGATCGCCTGGGTGGCGTGGGGGACGTCCAGGCCAGCGACGGTGGTGACCTGCAGCCGGCGGATCTCGACCCGGCCGTGGCCGCGGTCGCGGGTGCGGTCGGCGACGGGGACCTCGCGCCACGGCAGGGTGGACAGCTGGTGGTGCAGGCTGGGCTGGTTGGCCTTGACGACGAGCAGGTAGGCGGCGTGCTTGGCGGTGACCAGCCAGTCGGCGTGGTCGCGTTGCGTGTGCATGGCGTCGGCGGTGATGACCCGCCCGGCAAGATCTAGGCCCTCCAGTAGCGGCTGGAACCCGGTGATCTGGGGTGAAATGCGGCCCCAGACCACACCAGCTCGGGCACGCGGCAGTGGGTTCGGGCGGAGCCCGACCACAAGGCCCGGGTCAGTTGTGGAGGTTGGTCGGTCAGGCGGCGGGTTGGAGGGTGACGGCATAGCCGAGCTGCTCGAGCTGGCGGACCAGCCGGCGGGACTCGCGCTGGGGATCGCGGCGGCGCTGGAAGTCGTCCTCGCCGAGGTCGTGGAACGGCTCGCCGGTGGCAAGCACGGTCCAGATCACCACCACCAGGCTGTGGGCAACCGCCATCGCGGCCTTGTTCGGGCCGCGGCGGCGGGCGATCTGGCGGTCCTGGGCGGCGAAGTCGCTCCCGCGGGTGCGGGCCGCTGCCCGGGCGGCTTCGATCAGGATGCGCCGCAGCCAGCGGTTGCCGGGCGGGGTCGCCACGGTACGGCGCGTGCCGGCCGACTCGTGGTTGCCGGGGCACACCCCCGCCCAGGAAGCCAGCCGCGCGGGGCTGGGGAAGCGGGCCATGTCGCCGCCGGTCTCGGCAAGGATCACCTGGATGGCGGTCTGGTCCAGGCCGGGCACCTCGGCCAGCAGCTCGACCTGCTCGGCCAGCACGCGGGTCCTGGCCACGACCTGGGCGGTGAGCGCATCGATGGCGTGGTCCAGGAAGTCGATGTGGTCCAGGATCCGGCGGGCGACCACGGCATGGTGCGGCCCGAACCGGCCGGCCATGGCCTCGGCCAGCTGCGGGAGCTTGGCGCGCAGCTTGCCCTTGGCGAGCCCGGCCAGGCGGCCCGGGTCCCGCTCGCCGGCGACCAGCGCCTCGACCATCGCCCGCCCCGACTGGGTCAGCACCTTCGACGCCACGCTGGTCAGCTTGATCCCGGCGTCTTGGAGCAGCTTCTCCAGCCGGTGGATCTCGGCGGCGCGGACATCGACCTGGGTCTTGCGGTAGCGGGTCAGCTCCCGCAGCTCCCGGATCGGTGGTGGCGGCACAACCGAGGGGCGGACCATCCCGTGGGCGACCACGTCGGCCAGCCATTCGGCGTCGGACAGGTCGGTCTTGCGGCCGGGCACGTCCTTGACGTGGTGGGCGTTGTACAGCCACACCTGGTCGAACAGGCCCTCCAAGGCGGAGTACACACACCTCCAGTCCACCCCGGTGGCCTCCATGCCGACCGTGGTCACGCCCCGCTCGGCCAGCCAGGCGGCCAGCTCGGCCACCCCGCCGTGGTGGTGGCGAACCGCGCCTTGCCCAGCCGCACCCCACCGCGCGGGCCCGGCACCCGCGCGCACGCCGCGACACTGTCGCGGTGCACGTCCAACGCCGCCACCCGCTCCCGGATCTGTTCCATCCCCCCTCCTCCCATCCGACGGTCACGACCACCCGCCGGGGAGGGACCAGCACCCACACAGAATCTGGGGTTCGTGCTCGCAGCGACAACCCAAGGTCCCTCGGGTCCCCGTGCCAGACTCGTTGCGGGCACCAACGCGCTCCAGTATCACCCACGGCAACCGCGCCCGGCGGGCCACCAGCATTTCATCGCTCCCACGTGGCCCGCAGGGCCATAACGACTCGTTGGTGGTGGC
>DASYUT010000049.1 GCA_036000965.1 Actinomycetes bacterium | reverse complement strand
CACGTATGGGCGCCGCGGCCGCCGCCAGCTCGCTCACCAGGTGATGGCCGACGGTGCCGGTCGCTCCCGTGACCAGGATCACGCTGGCTCACCGCCGAACATCGCCGCCGCGGCCGCCCTGATCTCGTCGGTAGGGACGTCGCGGAGGTGGTGCGCGAGGGCCCAGCGGTGGCCGAACGGGTCGATGATCTCCCCGTGCCGGTCGCCCCAGAACGCATCCTGCAGCGGGAGGGAGACCTCGGCCCCCGCCTCCAGTGCGCGCTGCCAGAGGCCATCCACGTCGTCGGTGTGGAGGCTCAGCGCGCCGACGGTGCCTCCGAGCGAGAGCGGCGAGACGACACCCAGGTCGGGAAACTCGTCGGAGATCATCACGGTGGAGTCGCCGAAGCGGAGCTCGATCTGCATGAATCTGCCGCCGGGGACGGGGACGCGGCCGCGCTCCTCCGCGCCGAGTGCCCGCTGATACCACTCCGATGCGGCGGCCGCGCCGCGCACGACGAGGTGCGGCGTAATCGTCTGCTTCCGCTCGGCGGCCGGCGTCGTCTCGGTCATCGCTTGCTCCTCACTCGGGGCCAGGCTGTCAGGCCAGGCCTTGTCTACGTGTGAGCTGTGGGGTGGCGGTGGTTGTCGATCAGTGGGCGCGTGTCGCCGTAGGCGAGGCGGCCGCCGCCGAAGTCGTGCGGGAAGCCGAGCTCGATGCGGCTGACCTCCTCCAGCCGTGCCAGCTCCTCGTCGGTGAGCTCGAGCTCCAGCGCTCCCAGGTTGTCCTGGAGCTGCTCGCGCCGGCGGGCGCCGAGAACCGGGACGATGACGCTGCGCGCCTGCTGCGCGCGCACCCAGGCGATCGCAACCTGGGCGGAGCTGGCGCCGCGTCCGGCGGCGACCGCGTTGACCGCGTCGGCGATCGCGAGGCTGCGATCGGTCAGACTGCTCTCGCCGAAGGCGGCGATGCGGGTGTCATCGGGCCGGTCACGGTCGCTGCCGTAGCGGCCGGTCAGCAAGCCGCCGCCGAGCGGCGACCAGGCGGTCACCGTCAGCTTGAGCGCCTGTGCCATCGGCAACAGCTCACGCTCGACGCTGCGCTCGACCAGACTGTACGGGACTTGTAGGCCGGCGAAGCGCGTCCAGCCGCGCAGGTCGGCCAGGGTGACCGCTTGCGAGACGATCCAGGCGGGCGTGTCGGAGATGCCGACGTAGAGGACCTTGCCGGCGCTGACGACGTCGTCGAGTGCACGCACGACCTCTTCGACCGGCGTGAAGGCGTCCCAGATGTGCACCCAGTACAGGTCGATGTAGTCGGTGCCGAGCCGCCGCAGGCTTGCCTCAAGCGACTGCACCAGGCTCTTGCGGTGGGCGCCGCCGCCGTTGGGGTCATCGGGGCGCATCGTGAGCGTGTACTTGGTCGACAGCACCCAGCGCTCGCGCTCCGCCTTGATCAGCTCACCGACGATGCGCTCACTCTCGCCGCGCGCGTAGTAGTTGGCGGTATCGACGAAGTTGCCGCCCGCCTCGGCGAACCGCTCGACGATGCGGGCAGCCTCGTCCCTGCTCGCACCCCAACCGCCCCGGCTGTCCCCGAAGATCATCGCGCCGAGGCACAGCTCCGAGACGCGCAGGCCGGTCCGACCGAGCAGCTTGTAGCGCATGCTCATCACAGCGCCCCTCTCGAGCACACACCCTGGAACGCGACCCGGATGTGCCCGGCCACCCGCCCCCGACCTCGACCTCGTCGATGAAGTCCGCGTGCACTGGATCGGTCAGCTCGAGCGTGGCACGACCGGCCTCCAGGATGGTCACCCGCCCACCGGGCGACGGGTAGGCGGCTTGCTGCCTGAGGCCGAGCGCGTCCCGGTAGAACCGGAGCGCCTCGGCGTAGTCGGCGGCCGTGACCACCAGGCGAAGCTCCCGTACAGCTTGGGTCTCTGACACGTTGCCTCACAGTTCGCGTCGGTACGGATCCAGCACAGGACTGTGCCCCCGCCACCGCCGAGTCGCCGAACCACAGCTCCACGGACACCAGCTTGCCGCCGGGCAGCGGCACGCGGCTGCGCTCCTCGACACCGAATGCCTGCTTGTACCATTCGGCGGCGCGCGTCGCGTCCCGGACGACGATGTGCGGGGTGATGGTGTGCAGCCCGTCGGGGATCGCCCTCACGCTGGACTGGGTCATTCTGATCCTCCCTGTTCGAGCGCCGGCAACCTGCCGGGGCGGAGCGGAGACAACGGTGCCGTCCTACCCACCAGCCGCCGCCCGCCTGCGGCGCTCCCAGGCCGACTCGGCCGGGATGCCTCCGACCACAACCGCCGCGAGCACGCCCAGCTGCGCGTCGGCGGAGAACGCCAGGCCGATCATCGCGGTGGGCAGCACGACACCGGCGATCAGCAAGCGGGCACCGACCGGCCCGGTGCCGAGTAGCCGCCGGAACCATGCCAGCCCGACGACGTACACGGCGACGCCGGCGGCCAGAAACCACGCGGTCGACGCGGTCACGGGTTCGCCGTACTGCACAACGGCGTTCTTGATCCCGGCGGCGAACACGATGATCCCGCCCAGCACCGGCAGGAACGCGTAGCCGAACCCGTACAGCGCCAGCCACGCGGAGCGGTCGACCGCCGCGGCGTCCAGCACGCGCTCGGCTTGCTCGTCCTCGCCGTCGAAGTACAGCCACCACAGCGCCGCAGCCAGCGCCAGCCCCAGTACCGCTGTGCCGACGCGGCCTGGCGACACCGTTCGTCCTTGCAGGCCGATGCCGACGGCGACGATCGACTCGCCGAGCGCGATCAGCACGATGAGCCCGTGGCGCTCCACGAAATGGGCGGCCCGGATGGGGAAGCCCGACACCGCCGTGAAGAACGGCGTGACCCAGTGCAACCCAAAGGCGGCCGTCCACAAGGTCCACTGGACGGCACCGTCGGTGACGCCGGCCAACAGCAGCAGCAGCGCGGTGATGGCGTTGGCCGGCCCGAGCCGGCGCATGGCCCGCACCGCGCGCTCCTGTGCGGACAGCAGGAACATCCCCGTGTGCACCAGCGTCACCAGCAGGTACCCGAGTCCGAAGGCGACGCCGCCGCCGCCGAAGGCGTCGGGGATCGCCAAGGCGACGACCAGGAACCCGGCCATGCCCACCAGCACCAGCAGCCGCAGCATCAGCGCTCGCGGCGGCACGGCGTTGGTGAGCCACGCATAGCCGCCGTACATCCACCACAGGTTGCCGAAGATCAGCGCGACGCGACCCAGGCCCACCGCGGTCGGGTCGCCGGCCAGCAGGCTCGTCAGCTGCGTGATGGCGAAGACGAAGACCAGGTCGAAGAACAGCTCGATGGTC
>DASYUT010000048.1 GCA_036000965.1 Actinomycetes bacterium | reverse complement strand
GGTCCGCCGGCGTCGCGCCGACCCGCTGCGTGGGCGAGTCCGGCGTCACGAGCTCGGGGAACCGCTCCTCGAGCGCTCGCAGCTCCTTCATGAGGTCGTCGTACTCGACGTCGGAGACCTCGGGGTCGTCGAGCACGTGGTAGCGGTACGAGTGGTAGTTGAGCTTCTCGCGCAGCTCCTCGACCCGGACCTGCGCGTTTGCGAGCTCGCGCTCGAGGGCCTTCGTCACGTCCGATCCGAGCCGCGAGCGATCACGCGGCGAGCTCCTGGCCGTGCCTCACGCGGCGAGCTCCAAGCCGCCCGCCATCCCGATGCGCTCGCCCACGAACACGACGCCGCCGATCACGCCCGGGACGCGATGGAGGTACTCCATCGCGCCCTGCAGGCCGTTCTCCTTCGGAAGGATCGCCCGAACGCCGGCCGCGGCCGCGCTCGCCAGCATGCAGGACTCCGCCAGGACGGCGAGGCCGTCGACGGCCGCGCGCCCGCCCGTGGTCGTCATCGAGACGCCGATCCCGCGCCGGCTCGACGGAACCACCACGGCGACCGAGGAGCCGGGCCGCTTGTAGACGGTGAGCTTCTGCCGCCGGCGCGACTGGATGAAGTAGTCCCCGCCGCAGTTCACCGTCACCTCGTGCACCTCGCGGGCGAGGAACCGCCCGACGTGGTCGGTCACGGCGCCCTGGAACGAGAACATCGGTCCGACGCTGGCGCGACCCGCCGCTGCGGCCATCTCCCGCACGATCTCGGGAGCGTCGTCGGGGACGGCGACGGGGCGCTTCGACGCGCGGAAGTCGGGGTTGCGGATCGTGTAGGCGTGCAGGACCTCCCAGAAGGACAGAGCTGCGGCTCGCGACTCCTCGTCCACGTCCGTCGCCGCCTGGACGTGCAGCGTCATGTCCTGCACCTGGATCTCGAACGTGCGCGACTTGCGCCGCAGCAGCCTCACGCCGGCCGGTCCTTCACCGGCCGATGATATCCGGGCCCGCCGACCTCCTTGCGCTGCTCGACGACCTTTCGGCGGCCGTGCTTCTCAGCGAAGGGACGCGACGATCCGGCCGCCGCCCAGGAGCTCGTCCCCGCGATACACGACCACGCTCTGGCCGGGCGCGACGCCGCGTTGGGTCGTTCGGAACTCCACCTGCATGCGCTCGGCGATGGCCTCGACCACGGCCGGCACGTCGTCGCCCCGGTACCGGATCCGAACCTCGGCCTCGAAGGGTCCGCCCGGCTGCGGCTCGCCCGCCACCCACGAGCAGCGGTCGGCGACGAGCCCTCGGCGCGCGAGCAGCTCGCCGGGCCCCACCACGACGCGGTTGGTCCCCGCGTCCACGTCCAGGACGTACGCCGGATCGGGACGCGAGACGCCGAGACCCCGGCGCTGTCCTACCGTGAACGACGCGGCTCCGGCGTGACGCGCCAGGACGCGGCCGTCGACGTCCACCACGTCGCCCTCGCGCATGAGATGCGGCGCGACGGTCCGCAGGTACGCGCCCGCCTCGCCGCTCGGCGCGAAGCAGAGTTCCTGCGAGTCGGGCTTCGTCGCGACCGGCAGGCCGAACCGCTCGGCGAGCGCCCGGGTCTCGGCCTTCGGGATCGCGCCGACGGGGAACAGCGACCGCGAGAGCTCGCGCTGGCCGAGCATGTGGAGCATGTAGGACTGGTCCTTCGACGGGTCGGCGCCGCGCAGCAGGCGCACCCGGCCGCCGGCGCGCTCGGTCCGAACGTAGTGGCCGGTCGCCACGGCGTCGATCCCGAGCTCGTCCGCCCGCCGCAGGAACGCCCCGAACTTGATCTCGCCGTTGCAGCGCGCGCACGGGTTCGGCGTGCGGCCGGCCTCGTGCTCGGCGACGAAGTCGGCAACGACCGTCCGTTCGAAGGTGTCCGAGAGGTCGCAGATCTCGAACGCGAACCCGGCGATCCGCGCGACCTCGGCCGCGTCGCGCCGAGCGCTCGGGCCGCAGCAGCCGTGCTCGACGCCGTCGAGATGCACGAGGCGCATGTGCGAGCCCAGCACCTCGTAGCCCTGCTCGAGCAGCAGGCAGGCGGCGACCGAGGAGTCGACGCCGCCGGACATCGCGACCAACACGGACGGCATGCCCGAAAGGCTAACGCGGCATCGCGCTCGTGAGCGGCACGGCCCCGCGGGTATCCTCGGCACGCCGACTCGAGCGAAGGGATTCCCGTGCAGGTCGTCGTCCTGGTGAAGTACGTGCCCGAGCCGATGGGGACGCCCACGCTCGGCGAGGACTTCCTGCTCGTCCGCGAGGGCGTCGACGGCGCGCTCGACCCGGGCGACGAGTTCGCGGTCGAGGCCGCGCTCCAGCTCGTCGAGGCCTACGGCGGCGAGGTCGCGTTGGTCTCGATGGGACCCGAGGTGGCGACCGCCGCGCTCCGCAAGGGGTTCTCGATGGGCGCGAGCTCGGGCGTGCTCGTGACCGATCCAGCGCTCCGCGGCGCCGACGTGCTCGCGACGGCGCGGGTGCTCGCGGCGGCGGTCGGGCGGGCGCCGTTCGACCTCCTGCTCGCCGGCGTCGAGTCGACCGACGGGTATACGGGCACCCTGCCGGTGGCCGTGGCCGAGCTCCTCGGCGTGCCGAGCGCCACCTTCGCGCGGAAGGCCGAGGTCGCGGATGGCTCGCTGCGCGTCGAGCGCCAGACGGAGGCCGGCTACGACGTCGTGACCTGTCCGATGCCGGCCGTCGTCACGGTGACCGGCAGCGCGGCCGAACCCCGCTACCCGACGCTCAAGGGCATCATGGCCGCGAAATCGAAGCCGCTCGAGCAGCTCTCGCTCGGCGACCTCGGCCTGTCGGAGGCCGATGTGACGCCGGCGCAGCGCGTCTCCGCGGTGTCCGACGCGCCCGAGAAGAGCGCGGGCGTCGTGATCCAGGCTGGCGACGACGCCGCGGCCAAGGTCGCGGAGCTCCTCGCCGAGGCGAAGGCGATCTGACGTGTCCGGTGTGTGGGTCTACGCCGAGGTGACGCCGGAAGGCCCGAGCGCCTCCGCGCTCGAGCTGCTGACGAAGGCGCGTTCGATCGGCGATGAGGTCGCGGCGGTGGCGCTCGGCCCCGGCGCGGCCGGCGCCGCGCCCGCGCTCGGCGAGCACGGCGCCGCGACGGTGTTCGCGAGCGACGACGCGGTGTACGCGGACACGCTCGGCCAGCCGGCCGCGCACGCGCTGCACACGCTCGTGCAGGAGCACGCGCCAGACGTCGTCCTGTTCTCGACGAGCTACGACGCGCGCGACGTGGCGGGTCGCCTGCAGGCCAAGCTCGGCTGCACGCTCATGAGCAACGCCACGGACGTCTCCGGTCCCGACGCCGCCCAGACCCAGATCTTCGGCGGCAGCCGCGTCGTCGAGGTCGCCCTCGACGGCCCCTCCCCCCGGCTGGTCCTGGTCCGCCCGAAGTCGTTCCCGGCGGAGCCCTCGGGCGGGACGGCGACGGTGGTCCCCGTGCGGGTCGAGATCCCCGACGATCTCACGGTCGCCCGGCGCGTCGAGCGTCATGAGGAAGCGGCATCCGGTCCGCGGCTGGAGGACGCCAAGGTCGTGATCGCAGGGGGGCGCGGCCTTCAGGACGCCTCGAACTTCAAGCTCCTGGACGACCTCGCGGCCGCGATCGGCGACGCGGCGGTCGGGGCGAGCCGCGCCGTCGTGGACGCCGGCTGGGTGCCGTACAGCTACCAGGTCGGCCAGACCGGCAAGACCGTGAAGCCCGAGGTCTACATCGCTGTCGGGATCAGCGGCGCGACGCAGCACGTCGTCGGGATGAAGGCGGCGAAACGGGTCGTCGCGATCAACAAGGACGCGGACGCGCCGATCTTCCGTCTCGCGGACCTCGGCGTCGTGGGCGACGCGCTCGCCGTCGTCCCGAAGCTGATCGAGGAGATCCGAGCCCGGAAGGGCTGACGTGATCGAGGCGCGGTTCGACGACCTGGTTGCCGGCTCCGAGCGGTCGTTCCGCCTCGCCGAGCCCGTCGGCGTGATCGAGGCGCGCCGCCCCACCGAGGTTCCCGGAGCGATCGAGGCCGCGGAGGCCGCCGCGGAGCGCGGCCTGTGGGCCGGCGGGTTCGTGGCGTACGAGGCCGCTCCCGGTCTGGATCCCGAGCTCTCGGTCCGCGTCCGGGCGCCCGACGACCCGTTCGCCGAGCTCCCGCTCGCGTGGTTCGCTTTGTTCGAACGCGCCGAGCCCGTTCCACCGCTCGAGCCTCCCGGCGCCGAACCAGCCGCAACGCTTCGCTCGCCGTGGCGACCGACGAGCGACCGGGCCGCGTACGACGCGGCGATCGAACGGATCCGCGAGCTGATCGCCGCGGGCCACTCGTACCAGGTCAACCACACGATCCGGCTGCGCGCCCTGATCGAGGGCGACGAACGCGGCCTCTACCGGGACCTGTGTCTCGCACAGCGAGGCGGGTACGCGGCATATCTCGACCTCGGCCGTTACCGGATCCTCTCGGCGTCCCCCGAGCTGTTCTTCCGGATCGACGGCGGACGGATCACGACGCGTCCAATGAAGGGGACCGCGCCCCGCGGTCGGTGGCTCGCCGAGGACGAGGAGATCGCGGCGCGCCTCGTCGCCTCGGCAAAGGAGCGCGCCGAGAACGCGATGATCGTCGACCTCCTCCGCAACGACCTGGGCCGGATCTGCCGTCCGGGATCGGTGGAGGTCGCCGGCATGCTGGAGGTCGAACGCTACGAGACCGTCTGGCAGCTGACCTCGACGATCGAGGGCGCCCTGCGCTCGGGCGTCTCGGTCGTCGACGCGTTCCGGGCCCTGTTCCCCAGCGGGTCGGTGACCGGTGCGCCGAAGGTGCGCTCGACCAGGATCATCGCGGACCTCGAGGACTCGGCTCGGGGCCCGTACTGCGGCGCGATCGGGTACCTCGCGCCTTCGGGCTCGGGCGAGCCCCGCGCGAACGTCAACGTCGCGATCCGCACGGTGGTCCTCGACGCCCAGACGCGAACGGCCGAGTACGGCGTCGGCGGCGGGATCACGTTCGACTCCTCGGCCGACGACGAGTTCGAGGAGGTGCTCGCGAAGGTCCGCGTTCTGTCGACCGCGAGACCGGCGTTCGAGCTGTTCGAGACGCTCGCGCACATCCCGGGCGATGGGTTCCGGCACGTGGACGAGCACCTCGAGCGCTTGGGCGCCTCGGCCGCGTACTTCGGGTTCCGCTTCGATCCCGAGGACGCGACCGCGGCGCTGAAGGCCCTCGACGAGTCGGAGCCGCGTGCCGTCAGGCTCACGCTCGATCGCGACGGCTCGCTCACCGCCGATGCGCGTCCGTTGCCACGAACGCCCGACGGACCCGCGCGCCTGGCCCTCGACGACGAGCCCGTCGATCCCTCCGACGTGTGGCTGTTCCACAAGACGACGCGGCGGGCGCCCTACGACCGCCGGCGCGAGAAGCGTCCCGAGGTCGACGACGTCCTCCTCGTGAACGACCGTGGCGAGGTGACCGAGTCCACGATCGCGAACCTCGCCGTCCGGATCGGGGAGAGCTGGGTGACCCCGCCAGTCGACGCGGGGCTGCTGCCCGGGACCTACCGCGCGGTCCTCGTGCGCGAGGGCCGCGTCACCGAGCGACCCGTCTCGATCGCGGAGCTCCGCGCCGCACCGGAGATCGCGCTCGTGAGCTCGGTGCGCGGATGGCGCCCGGCCGTCCTCGAGCAATGAGCGACGACGTCCACACCGTCCACCTCGGGGCGTACACCCACGAGCACGCCGAGGCGATCGCGGCCGAGCTCGAGAGCGCCGGCATCGTCTGGTGGTACAAGGCGCCCGGCTTCTTCAGCCAGATCTGGGAGCGGAGCGTGCGCCTGTTCGTCGATCGCGACCGGCTCGAGGAGTCCCGCGCGATCGCCGAGCGCGTCCTCGCGTCGGATCGTCACTCCGAGGGCGACGGCTCCTCGTCGGGCCAGGCGTAGGGGCGCATCCGGTCCTCGTCGAGCGGACACGCGCAGAGGGGGCACCGGGGCGGGTCCTCGTAGACGAGGACCTCGCGTTCGCAGAAGGGGCACTCGGCCTCCCGCATGTCCGGAGCGCCGACGGCGTCCTGTGGCATCGATCGTCTCGCTTCTTCGGGGGAGCGGGTTCCTGCCCGAGTTGTCGGGAACGCGGGTGCCCTCCTTGATGAGACGTTCACCTTAGGCCGGAAGCCCTCCCGCGTTCGCGGGAGGGCTTCCGTGGGGAAGGCGCGTACGTAGTTACGCGGCCTCCATCTCCTTGCGGCTTCGGCGCTTGCCTCGCGAGATGTACGTGTGGACGGGCTCGTGCTGCCAGCAGAACTCCCATCGGTTGTAGACCGACAGCTTCGTGGTGCACCCCTCGGCCGCGCAGACGCGTCCGCCGGGGTACGTCCGGTTGGGTCGTGGGAGCTCGCGGATGCGGGCTCCGCGGTATGCCGAGTCGGCCATCGCTCCTCTCCTGTGCCTCGGCGGGACGCCGGGGATCGCCGAGGCTTCAATCCGATCATTCGAACCATCCGCGGGCGCGGTTCGTTCCCGGGCGGCCGTGATCGGGCCGCTGGCCCGCGGCCCGGGAGGGGGCTACTCGCCCTCGAGGCGCTCGAGCAGGACCTTCGTCGAGGTCGTGAGCTGGACGACCCGGGAGGTGAACCCCAGGTCCTCCCAGAACTGCATGGCGCCTCGGTTGGGGGCGAAGGTCTTGAGCTCGACCCAGCGGATCCCCCGCTCCGAGGCGAAGCGTCCGGCCTCGTGCACGAGCTCCCGGCCCACCCCGCGCCCCCGGTACCCCGCCCGGACGACCACGCCCGAGAGCTCCAGGGCGCGCTCGTCGGAGAACCTGGACGGCGTGCGGGCCTCGCCGTAGGCCATGCCCACGACCTCGCCCTGATCGTCCTCGGCGACCAGGACGACGGCGTCGGGGTGTCCGAGCGCCTCCCGGTACTTCGCACCGACCTCGTCGTAGAAGCCCGGCCGCGGCGTGAAGACGCGCCAGTCGGCCTGCATGCGGTCCAGCTCCTGGAACAGCGCGACGAGGGACGGGACGTCCTCGGGCGTGGCCTGTCGGACGCGCATCGCTACCGGCCCTCGAACGTCGGCTCGCGCTTCTCGAGGAAGGCGCGCATGCCCTCCTTCTGGTCGTGCGTGGCGAACAGCGGGACGAACGCGTCGCGCTCGGCAGGCAGGCCCTCCGAGAGCGGCCGGTCGCTGGCATCGAGGGCGCGCTTGGCGGCCGCGTACGCGAGCGTCGGGCCCTCGGCGTACCGGCGAGCCTCTTCGACCGCCGTCGCCTGGACCTTCGCAGCGGCGACGACCCGGTCGACGAGCCCGATCTCGAACGCCTCGGCCGCGTTCACGCTGCGGCCCGTGAGGACGAGCTCGCGCGCCTTTGCCAGGCCGATCAGCCGGGGCAGCCGCTGCGTGCCGCCCGAGCCGGGGATGATGCCGAGCTTGATCTCGGGCAGGCCGAGCTGCGCGTCTTCGGACGCGAACCGCAGATCGCAGGCCAGGGCCACCTCGAGCCCGCCGCCGAGCGCGAACCCGTTGATCGTCGCGATCACGGGCTTCGGGATCGCCGCGACGTCGCGGCACGCCTGCTCGAGCGCGCCCACGTGGCCCGCGATGTCCTCGGGCCCGGCGTCGACCATCTCCTTGATGTCGGCGCCGGCCGCGAAGATCCTCTCGCCGCCCCAGATCACGACGGCTCGGATCGCCTCGTCCGCGCCCACGGCCCCGGCGGCCTCCGACAGCTCGAGTGACACCTGCCGCGCGAACGCGTTCGCGGGCGGACGATCCAGGCGGATCGTGGCCACCGCCCCGTCGCGCTCGACGCGCACGAACTCGCCCATCGCCGGCCTATCCTCGCAGACCACGGCGCCGCGCAGCCGCCGGCGTGCACGGGCCGTGATGACGGCCGCGATGCGATGGACTTGCACCTGCAACCCGCTGCTACACTCGCGTCGTGGAACAGGCAACCACCGCCGACCCGATCGCTGTCCTGCGCGATCGCGGCCTTCGGATGACCCCCCAGCGCCGGGCGATCGTCGCCGAGATCATGCGAACGCAGGGCCACATCTCCCCCACGGCCCTCGCCCGCAAGGTCCAGAGCGACATGCCGGGCGTGAACGCGTCGACGATCTACCGGACGTTGGCGCTCCTGGAGGATGCAGGGGTGCTTGCGCACGCGCATCTGGAGGGCGGCGCGGAGTACCACCGGACGGAGGAGGCCGGCCACGTCCACCTCACCTGCTCAAACTGCGGCGCCGAGGACGACCTGTCGATCGAGGAGGCCGCTTCGCTCGTGCGGCTGATCGAGCGGCACCACGGGTTCGAGCCGGACCTCACGCACTTCGCGATCGGCGGCCTGTGCGCCGACTGCGCGCGCGCCCCGGCGAGCTGACGGCCGCTACCCGCCGAACAGCGCGGGGAGCACGGAGCCCTCGCCGAACAGGAACAGCACACCGATGACGAGGCTGAACGTCGCGGTGAGGACGGCGATCGTCACGTAGAGCGTCCAGTTCTTCGACGCCTTCACGAAGCCGAACGCCGACCCCATCGTGATCAGGGTGTTCGACGACAACAACCCGAGGAGGAAGACGGCGAGGAGGAGGATGCCGGCCAGCCGCCCTCCGGCGCCGGCGGCGGTGAGGAAGATGACGACCTGCGTCGGCGTCTCGGCGCCGATCCCGTGGATCATGCCGACGGCGAACGCCGTCCCCCGCCCGTAGTTCATGAACGCCTCGTCGGCCTCCGGATGCTTGTGGTGGTGATGCCCCGGCCGGCCGTGGTGTCCGTGATGCCACTCCGAGACGGGGATGTCGTCGGCCACGGCAACCGACGTCGACGACGGGGCGCCCGCGTGCACGTGGACGGGCTCGAGCTCGTGATCCTCGATCCGCCTGTTCCTGCGCAGCCGGCGATAGAGGTGGGAGGCGCCGCTGAAGATGAGCATCCACCGGCTCCGCATCCGGAACTCGCGCCCGTGACGCACGAGAGCCGCGAACACGTACACGCCGAGGACGATCAGCGTGACCCCCACCACGCGTTCCATGAGGGAATCCACGCCGTCGGGAAGGCTCGACCCGAGGATGATCGCCACGACGCCGATCGCGAACACCACAACGGCGTGCCCGAGGGCGTAGATCGTGCCGAACAGCAGCGCCTGCCTCCGGTCGTCCTGCGATCCGGCGATGTCGGTGATCGCCGCGATGTGATCCCAGTCGATCCCATGCCGGAACCCGAACAGGAAGGCCGACACGAGCAGGCCGACCCCGAGTGCTCCTGCGGCTTCCGCCAGCACAGCCACACCCTTCCGTCGTTCCGACCATGAAACCATGCTGCCGCAGTATCTGGCAACTGCGTGGACTTGCAACTGGCCTCTGCCGCTTCGCCCGAGTTCTCGGAGTGCCGCCGGGTCAGAACCTCGGCGTCTCGGTGTAGGAGCCGAAGACGCCGCGCAGCGTCTCGACGATCTCCCCCTCCGTGCACAGCGCCCGGGCGCACTCGACGAGCGGCTCGATCAGGTTGGCCTCGGTCGCGGCCACCTCACGCAGGCGGTCCAGGGCCGCCCGGGCGGCTTCGGGGTCCCGGCGCTCGCGGACCGCTCGAACCCGTCCGATCTGCTCCACCTCGACCTCGGGAGGGATCTCGAGGAGCTCGATGGGCAGTCCACCCTCCTCGACGAAGTCGGTGACCCCGACCTTGACCAGGTCCCCGCCCTCGAGCCGCTCCTGCTCGCGGAACGCGGACTCTGCGATCTCCTGCTGGAAGTACCCGCGCTCGATCCCGGTCAGGACGCCTTCGAGCATCGAGCCCTTGCCCATGGCGTCGATCCTCGCGAACTCGGCCTCCGCGAGCTCCTCCATCCGGTCGGTGAGCGTCTCGAGGAAGTACGAGCCCCCCAACGGGTCGATCACGTCGGCCACGCCGGTCTCGTGGGCGATGATCTGCTGCGTTCGAAGGGCCAGCTTGGCCGCGTCCTCGGTCGGGAGCGCGAGCACCTCGTCCAGCGCGTTCGTGTGCAGCGACTGCGTGCCGCCCAGGACGGCGGCGAGCGCCTCGACCGCCGTTCGCACGACGTTGTTCATCGGCTGCTGCGCGGTGAGCGAGACGCCGGCGGTCTGCGTGTGGAAGCGCAGGCGCATCGACGACTCGTCCCGCGCTCCGTACCGGTCCCGGAGCCAGCGGGCCCAGATCCGCCGGGCGGCGCGGTACTTCGCGATCTCCTCGAAGAAGTCGATGTGCGCGTTGAAGAAGAACGACAGACCCGGCGCGAACCGGTCCACGTCGAGGCCCCGGTCGAGCCCGAGCTCGACGTAGGCGAACCCGTCCGCGAGCGTGTACGCGAGCTCCTGCCACGCGTTCGCCCCGGCCTCGCGGATGTGGTAGCCCGACACGCTGATCGGATGCCACTTCGAGACGCGTTCGAGGCAGAACTCCATGAGGTCGCCGATCAGCCGGAGATGCGGCCGCGGGGGGAAGATCCACTCCTTCTGCGCGATGTACTCCTTCAGGATGTCCGTCTGCAGCGTGCCGTCGAGGCGCTCCCACGGGACGCCCTGGCCCTCGGCCGCTGCGAGGAAGAAGGCGAACACGATGACGGCGGGACCGCTGATCGTCATCGAGGTCGTGATGTCGCCGAGCGGGATCCCCTCGAACAATGCGTCGACGTCCTCGCGCGTGTCCGTCGCGACGCCGCAGCGGCCGACCTCCCCCTCGGCCATGGGATCGTCGGAGTCCCGGCCCATGAGCGTCGGCATGTCGAAGGCGACCGACAGTCCGCCCTGGCCGTGCTCCAGCAGGAACCGGTACCGGGCGTTCGTCTCCTGCGGCGAGCCGAAGCCCGCGAACTGGCGCATCGTCCACAGGCGCCCGCGGTACATCGTGGGGTAGACGCCGCGGGTGAACGGATACGCGCCCGGCCGCCCGAGCTTGGCGTCGTGATCGAACGACGCGAGGTCCTCGGGCGAGTAGAGAGGCTTCAGCGGCTCGCCCGACAGGGTGAGCGCTTCCGATGACGTTCCTCGGCCGGGCTCGGAGGCGGACCCGGGGCGCTCGCGCTGCTCGACCATTCGCTCCCCGTCCTCGTTACGAACCGTTCTCGATCCGTTCCTCAAGGATAGCGGCGGCCCGGTAGGGGTCGGTGCGCCTCGACGAGAGGTCCTCGATCAGCGCGCCGTCCTCGGACAGCACGCGGCGGACGCGTTCGCGCACGGTCTCGAGCGCGAGGGTCTCGACCTCCCGGAGCAGGCGGTCTCGCCGGCCGCGCTCGAGAGCGCCGGTGGACTCGAGGTGGGAACGATGTGCCTGGACCGCCTCCCACAGCTCGCCGGTCCCCTCGCCGCTCGTGGCGGCCGTGAGCACGACCGGCGGCGACCAGTCCGGCTCGGGGCCCATTCGGAGCATCTGACGAAGGTCCCGCGCGGCGGCCTCGGCGCCCTCGCGATCGGCCTTGTTCACGACGAACACGTCCGCGATCTCGAGGATGCCGGCCTTCGCGACCTGCACCGCGTCGCCCCAACCGGGCGAGACCACAACGAGGGTCGTGTCCGTGGCCGCGGCGACCTCCACCTCGGCCTGCCCGACGCCCACCGTCTCGACGATCACGAGGTCCCGCCCGGAGGCATCGAGGATCCGGATCGCCTCCGGCGCCGCGAGCGCCATCCCGCCGAGGTGCCCGCGCGTCGCCATCGAGCGGATGAACACACCCGGATCGGTCGCGTGCTTCTGCATGCGGAGCCGGTCTCCGAGCAACGCTCCGCCCGAGAGGGGAGACGTGGGGTCGATCGCGAGCACCGCGATCGACCGGTCCGCGGCGCGCGCGACGGCGACGAGCTCGTTCGCGATCGTCGACTTTCCGACGCCGGGCGAGCCCGTGAGCCCGATCGTGTAGGCGCGCCCCGTGTGCGCGTACAGGCCCGCGGAGAGCTCCCGAAGCTCGGGCGCCCCGTCCTCGACCATCGAGATCGCCCGCGCGACCCCACGCGGATCGCCCGCCAGCACGTCGTCGAGGAGCCCCACGGCCGAAGCGTACCCGCACGACCGAGCGCGCCCGTGCGGCGCTACTTCGAGAGCTGGAGGCAGATCGCGCCGGCGACGGTCACGTACACGCCGATCCCGATCGTCGAGATCACGTCGCCGAACGAGCCGCCCGCCTGGTCGATCGACCGGTACAGCTGGAGCGCGAAGCCGAGCACGAGGGCGAGGGCGAGGCTGCCCAGGATCCGGCGGATCCCGACCGAGCGCTCCACGAAGGAGAGCACCGCTCCCGCAGCGCCCAGGACGAGGAACGCGTAGCCGAGCTTGAGCGCGCTGTCGCTCGCGTCGATGTTCCAGACCGCTTCGAGCGGAACGTCCAGGCCGGACAGGGACAGGCCGCCGGAGATCCACGGAAGGAAGACGGCGACCAGGATCACGACCCCGCCGGCCAGGGCCACCGGCTTGAAGGGCGGGATGCGGATCGGCGCCCTCGGCGCCCGCACGACCGGCTGTGGCGGCGGCGGAAGCGCCCTCGGGGGCGCCTCGGGCGCGGGTGTCGTCAGCGCGTCGGGCACCGAGGCGGGGACTCCGGCTGCCTGCTCGGCTGCCGGGCTCGCGGAGGACGCCGCGAGCGGAGCGGTCGTCGCGACCGGAGACTCGTGCAGCTTCGTCTGGCCGGTCCCGAGCGCGTGCCCGCAGTTCCGGCAGAACCGTTCACCCTCGCGACGCTCGAGCCCGCAGTTCGGGCAGTACCGGGTGACGGCCACGGCCGAACGCTACGTCCCGCCTCCGAGGGGCGCAAGACGCGGGGCGGTTACGGCGCCACCGAGAGGAGCCGCGTGAACCGGGAGAGCCGGACGGGGTGGCGGACCATGCCCGACACCCGCACGTCGCGCATGGCGAGGCTCCGGAGCACCGCCCGCCCGCGCGGGTCGAACGCGTCGGGCAGGCCGAACCGGAGCGGCGCCGCCGCGAGCTCGAGCAGGTCGTTCGCCCGGGCGAGGACGCGCAGGTGCGCCGTCGGGCCCGCCGTCCCGTTCGAGACGTCGATGCCGTTCGCGCCGAGTCGGATCGTCGCGCTCGTGTCCGCGTCCCACGCGGTGAGCTCGACGACCGCGGCGGATCGGACCAGCCGGCGGCGTTCGGGGTGTCGGGCGAGGTTCGCCTGGATCAGGCGGCCGACCAGGTCGGCGAGGCCGTTCGGCTCGGCCTGCGCGAACGTGACCCTCACGGCTCAGGGACGGCGAGGACCGCGCTCACGGCTCGAGCAGGACCTTCGTCGCCTGCCGCGTGTCGAACAGCTCATATCCGCGGGCGGCCTCATCGAGCGGCAGCCGGTGCGAGATGAGCGGGATCGGGTCGATCCGCCCGGACTCGACCTCGGCCATCGCGCGCTCCCACCACGCGTGGATCGGCGTCGTCCCCGTGAACCGGATGTCGAGCGCGCGAGCCCACCAGACCCCCACCTGCGCCTGGAGGATCTCGCTCGCGTACACACCCACGACGACGACCGTGCCGCCGCGACGCACGACGTCGAGCGACCGATCCAGCGCCGACAGCGAGCCGACCGCCTCCAGGACGACGTCGGCCCCGCGTCCGTCGGTGTGTTCGTAGACGGCCGTTCGGGCGTTCCGCGCCGACACGTCGATCGCGACGGCGCCGACGCGCTCGGCGAGCGCGAGCCGCGACGGCTCGAGATCCAACGCCAGGACCTCGGCGGCTCCGGCCGCGCGAGCCGCCTGCACGCAGAAGAAGCCGACCGGTCCCGCGCCCACCACGGCAACGGTGTCGCCGCTGCCGATCCGGGCGATCCCCGCCGCGTAGACGCCCGTCGTCAGGGCGTCGCCGACGAACAGCGCGTGCTCGTCGTCCATGCCGGCCGGAACACGAAGCAGGTTCACGTCGGCGACGGGAACACGCAGGAGCTCGGCCTGCGCTCCCCCGAGGTTGCCCCCGAAGATGCCGTAACCGAGGATCTCGAACGTGTCGCAGAGCTGTGTCTGCCCTTTCCGGCAGAACCAGCACGCGCCGCACGCGATGTCGAACGCCGCGACGACGCGGTCCCCCACGGCGAACCGCTCGACGTCCGAGCCGACGGCCTCCACCAGGCCCACCGCCTCGTGGCCCATCGTGTCCCCCGGCTCGAGCGGCGCCTTGCCGTGCAGCAGGTGCAGGTCCGATCCGCAGATCGCGGTCCTGGTGACGCGAACGATCGCGTCCGTTGGCTCGGAGAGGTGCGGTTCGGGAACCTCACTCACCTCGACCCGACCGACGTCCCGGAAGACGACCGCTCGCACGTCGACCGTCGCTCAGCCGTCGCCCAGGAACTCGGTCGGCACGAGCGTGGCAAGGCGCACGAGCTCGTTGGCCGCGCGCACGTGCCGAACGATGGTGGGCAGATCTCCGCGGAGCTTCAGCTTGCCCTGCATCATGCCCTTCACGGGATCGAGCGCACCCGCTAGGACCTCTCGCCACAGGGAGTAGGGAGCGGTGATCGCGTACGCGGCCTTCTCGCCCTCGGCGTCGGTGATCATACGCGCACCCCGGCAGTCGCCGTGCCACAGATCGAGCCACGCGACCAGGTCGTCCGGGACCCCGCGGTCCGGCTCGGCCTCGAGCACGAAGGCGACGTCGCCCTCCCACGTCGCGGCGGCGGCGCGGTACTCCTCGGAGCCGTTGATCACCTCTCGGTACCGCGCAAGCCATTCGGCGCTCGGGAACACGGCCATGGCCTCTCCTACCGGAGCCCCAGGATCAGCACGATGCCGATCACGTTGAACGTGACGTGTGCGGCGATCGGCGTGACGATCGTCCCGCGGCGCTCGTAGACGAACGCGAGCGCCACGCCCGTGAAGAACATCACGATCATGAGGAGGGCGGCGTCCACGGCGGGACCCGGGATGAAGTGGATCAAGCCGAAGCCGAGCCCCGAGCCGATCGCCCCGACGACGAACCCGTGCCGGTCGCGCAGCGTTCGGAACAGCACCCCGCGGAAGAACAGCTCCTCGCCGACCGGAGCGATCGCGATCGCGTACACGATCGTGATGGCGGTCCCGACCGCGGAGAGGTTCTGGCCGACCTGTTCGGGCGCCTCGACCCGCTGGCCCGAGATCGCCTCGAACACGACCACGAGCAGACCCCCGACGACGACGACCATCACCGGGTACAGACCGATCCCGAACAGGACGCCGGCGCCGACCGCTCGCCTCCACGCCCCGCGTTGCGGCACCCCCATCACCGCGGGCCATCCGCGGTGGCGGATCGACAGCCACGCGACGAGCACGCCGACGATCACGAGCGCCGCGATCGTGGTGACGACGATGGTGGCGAGGTCGGTGTCCTCGTCCACGAGGCCGATGAGCGGGAGCGTCGCGATGCCCGCGACGAGGAACGCGACGACGTAGATCCCGACGGCCTCGAGCCAGCTCCACGTCGCGAGAGGCCGCCCGATGGCGCGCGTGTCCGGACGGGCGGGCGCCGGCGGAGGCGGGTGCAGGCTGTCCGGGCGGGGTGGGACGTGCGGCTCGATGCTCACGGCTCCCCTATCTTCCTGGCTCCCGACAGGAGCGACACGCCCAGCAGCCCGCCCAGCCCCAGGCCGAACGCGAAGCCCGCCGCCGCGGGACCGGAGTCGTTCGCGACGTAGGCCACGACCCCGGCAAGCAGCGTCACGAGGATCGCGTCTCGCCACGCCGGGTCGCGTTCGAGGACGGCGCGCAGGCCGCCGGGTGGACGAAGGACGGCCGCGATCGCGACCGGCAGCCCGATCACCGGGACCAGGGCGAACGGGTTCCGCGCGACCAAGTCGAGTCCGACCCGGAGCCGGTCGCCGAACCGCTCGAACGCGCCCGCGAGGCCCACCTGCCCCTCGAACCTCGTGACGTGCGTCTCTATCGGAGAGATCGCGTGGCCGACCAGCACGACGGCGGTCCCGAGCACGGTCACGCCGACGACCGCGCCGATCCCCTTCCACACGCCGAGACGTTCGCGTTCGCGCACGGCGAGCCAGAGCCCGGCAGCCGCGAACAGCGAAACGGAGCCCCCGAGGTTCGCGCCGGCGAACGGCATCCCGGCGAACAGCCCGACGGCCACGATCAGCGCGAAGCCGACGCTCGTCCGCAGCCGCTGCGCAACCCAGAGCGACGATCCGATCAGCAGACCGACGAAGACGTTCGGCAGGCCGTAGAACCGGCCGCCGTCGAGCTCGGATCCGCCGACGAACGGCGTGAGCGCCGCCGTCCATCCGAGGACCGCTTCGATCGCGAAGAACGCGAGCACCGCCACCCCGATCCCCGCCGGCACGAGCAGGACGTCGCGTTGCTCGAGCGGCGCGAACGCCAGCGTTCCGAAGACGGTCACCAACGCGACGAACGGCACCACCGTGGCGTACGACAGCTCAGGCAGATGCCCGGCGGCGAGCAGGCCGCTCGCGAGCGCTGCGACCGACAGGGATCCCCATCCCACGACGCGCCGAAGGCGCCACGCCGTCGCGTTGCCGAGCCATACCCCCGCGATCGCGAGGAGGCCCATGAGGGTGACGTAGAGGGCTCCGGCGGTCCCGATCGGGACGTACATCCGTCGCTGGGCGAGGTACCGGTCGTGCAGCTCGAACGGCGGCGGCCCCTCGACGACCTCGATCGGCGAGCCGACCGAATCGGCGGGCGGGTCGACGCCCAGGAAGTCGGCGATCGTCGGGATCAGGTCGCCGTCCGTGACGACGCCTCCGCGCCGGGTCGAGTCGGAGGTGAGCGACCCAGCCGAACCTCGAGCCCGGAAGACCTCGGTCGGGCTGCCCGTCGCGATCACGATCGGGTGCAGCTCGTCGTTCTCGGCACGCATGCCGGCCGAGGAGCTCGGCGACGTCACGACCACGAGAACCTCGTCGGCTCCCGTGCCCGAGACGATGTCACGGATCCGCGGTCCGATCGCCGCGAGGTCGCCGTCGCTCGGGCACACCCAGCGGAACGCCGTGGCTCCTTTGCCGGGGATCAGCCCGCCTCCGCAGTCGACCGGAGCCTTCGTCCACCGGGCCCCCTGCACGCTCATGAGAGCGGCTCCGCCCGACGCGGCGAGGGCGTGCACCTGAGGAACCGACAGCAGCTCCTCGAAGGAGACATCCGGAACCCGGATCACGAACGCTCGCGGGACGAACAGCGTCGGGTTGCGGGTCGCCGCGGCGCCGACGGGCAGCATGATCACGAGGAACAGGGGCAGCGCGAGGAGCGCGCCCAGACGCGCGCGGGTCACGAGAGGGCCGGCGAGAGCTCGCGTTCGCGGCGGACGACGGCGCCGAGGGCCGTGAGCTTGCCCTCGAGGTCCTGGTAGCCGCGGTCCACGTGGTACATGTCCTCGATCGCGGTCACGCCGTCGGCCGAGAGCGCCGCGACGATCATCGCGGCGCCGGCGCGGATGTCGAGCGCACGGACCGGCGCCGCCGAGAGGCGTCCGACCCCGCGGATTACCGCGTGGTGCCCCTCGGTGCGGATGTCCGCGCCCATGCGGTTCAGCTCGTCGACGAACATGAACCTGCTCTCGAACACGTTCTCGGTCACGATGCTCGTCCCGTCGGCGGAGGCGAGCAGCGCCATCATCTGCGGCTGCAGGTCCGTGGGGAATCCCGGATACGGGAGCGTCACCAGATCGACACACCGCGGACGCGATCCCATCGAAACCGCAACACCGTCCCCCGTCGAGAGCACGTCGGCGCCGGCGTCGGCGAGCTTGGAGAGCACGAGGTCCATGTGGTCGCCCCTGGCTCCGGAGAGCACGACGTGACCGCCCGTCGCGCACACGGCGATCGCGTAGGTCCCCGCCTCGATGCGGTCGGGGATCACTCGGTGGTCGACGGGACCGAACCCCTCGACGCCTTGGATCTCGACGGTCGGCGTGCCGACCCCCTCGACGTGGGCGCCCATCTCGATCAGAAACTCGGCGAGGTCGACGAGCTCGGGCTCGCGCGCGGCGTTCTCGATCACGGTGGTGCCACGAGCGGCGACCGCGGCCATCAGGACGTTCTCGGTCGCGCCCACGCTCGGGAAGTCGAGGTTCACGACGGCGCCGCGCAGGCCGCCCGAGTCGCCGACCAGGAACCCGTGCTCGGACCGGAACCGGGCGCCCATCTTCTCGAGGCCGCGGATGTGCAGGTCGATCGCGCGCGACCCGATGTTGCAACCGCCCGGCATCGCGACCTTCGCCGTCCCGAACCGCGCGAGCAACGGCCCGAGGACAAGGATCGAGGCGCGCATCCGGCTCACGAGCTCGTAGGGCGTCTCGCGGGGCTGCACCCCCGACGTGTCGAGCGCCAACACGCCGTCCTCCCACACACACCCGACGCCGAGATGCTCGAGCACCTCGACCATCGTCACGCAGTCCTGGATCCGCGGGGCGTTGCGGATCGTCGTTCGGCCGTCCGCGAGGACCGCGGCGGCCATGAGCTTCAGGGCCGAGTTCTTCGCGCCCGCGATCCGGACGGTCCCGTCGAGCGGGGTACCTCCGGTCACCAGCAGCCGGTCCATCACCGCTCCCATCCTAGGGCGAGGTATCCCCTCGGACGCACAACCTAGCCGCCGAGTTCCGCGCGAACGAGCGCCTTGGCGAGCTCGCCCTGGAGCGTCGCGTTCTCGCCGCGGGCGATCCGCGCCCGGAGCTCCTCGACCCGCGAGGCGGCGGCCCGCACATCGATCTCGTTCGCCATCTCCGCGTGCGTCGCGAGCACGTCGACGCGGCTCGTGCCCTCGTCGCCCGTGACGTGCAGGAACCCGCCGTCGACGACCGCCGTCTCCCAGCGGTTGCCCTCGACCTGGATCCGCATCGCGCCGATCGCCAGGCGGATCAGCAGCGGGGCATGGCCCGAAAGGATCCCGACCATCCCCGCCGTCCCGCGCGCGATCACCATCTCGGCCGAGCCCGCCCACACCTCGCGTTCGGGCGTGACGAGATGGACGTCGAGGGCCATCTACGCGGCCTGTTCCATCTTCTTGGCGGCCTCGATGGCCTCCTCGATGCCGCCGACGAGCAGGAAGGCCTGCTCGGGGAGATGGTCGTACTCACCGTCGCACAGACCCCGGAACGAGGCGATCGTCTCGTCGACGGGTGTGTACTTGCCCGGGATGCCGGTGAACTGCTCGGCCACGAAGAACGGCTGCGACAGGAAGAGCTGGATCCGCCGGGCTCTGGCGACGGTGACCTTGTCCTCCTCGGAGAGCTCGTCCACCCCGAGGATCGCGATGATGTCCTGGAGGTCCCGGTAGCGCTGGAGGATCTCCTGCACGCGCCGCGCGGTGTCGTAGTGGTCCTGCCCGACGTAGCGCGCGTCCAGGATCCGGCTCGTCGAGTCGAGAGGGTCGACGGCCGGGTAGATGCCGAGGGAGGCGATGTCCCGCGAGAGCACCGTGGTCGCGTCCAGATGCGCGAACGCCGTGTGCGGCGCGGGGTCGGTGATGTCGTCTGCGGGCACGTAGATCGCCTGCAACGACGTGATCGAACGCCCCTTCGTCGAGGTGATCCGCTCCTGCAGGTCGCCCATCTCGTCGGCGAGCGTGGGCTGGTAGCCCACCGCGCTCGGCATGCGCCCGAGCAGCGTCGAGACCTCTGACCCGGCCTGCGTGAAGCGGAAGATGTTGTCCACGAACAGCAGCACGTCCTTGCGCTCGACGTCGCGGAAGTACTCGGCCATCGTGAGGGCCGACAGCGCCACACGAAGCCGGACGCCCGGCGGCTCGTCCATCTGGCCGAATACGAGGGCGGTCTTCTCGATCACGCCGGACTCGGTCATCTCCAGGAACAGGTCGTTGCCCTCGCGCGTACGCTCGCCGACGCCGGCGAAGACCGACACGCCGCCGTGCTGCTCCGCTTGGCGGCGGATCATCTCCTGGATGATGACGGTCTTACCCACCCCGGCGCCGCCGAACATCCCGATCTTTCCGCCCTGGACGTACGGCTCGAGGAGGTCGATGACCTTGATGCCGGTCTCGAGCATCTGCGAGCGGGCCTCCAGCTCCTCGAACGGCGGCGGATCGCGATGGATCGGCCACCGGTCGGCGGCGTGGATGTCCGATGCGTCGGTGTCGAGCGGCTCCCCCAGGACGTTGTACACGTGTCCGAGCACGCCCTCGCCCACGGGCACAGTGATGGGCGAACCGGTGTTCTCGACCGGCGAGCCGCGCACCATCCCGTCGGTCGGCTTGAGTGCGATCGTGCGGACCGTTCCGTGCCCGATGTGCTGGGCGACCTCGCAGGTGATCGTCCTCGTCTCGCCCTCGAGCTCGACGTTCACCTGAAGGGCCGTGTTGATCTCGGGCAACGACTCGGGCGGGAACTCCGCGTCCACCACCGGGCCGATCACCCGGACCACCCGTCCCGTCGAACGATCTTCGTCGGCCATGCCTCACTCCCCTTTCGCCGGGGGGCTAGCGCTCGCGCGTTCGCGCTCGCTTCTTCAGCCCCCCGCACCCCCCGATGCCTGAGCCAGGGCCTCGGCCCCGCCCACGATCTCCATGATCTCCGTCGTGATCTCGTCCTGGCGGGCGCGATTGGCCTGCCGGGTGAGCACCTTGATGAGTTCTTCCGCGTTGTCGGTCGCCGCCGCCATCGCCCGCTGCCGGGCGGCGTTCTCCGAGGCCGCCGACTCGAGCAGGGCGAAGTACACCTTCGTGATGACGTACTGGGGCAGCAGGTCGTCGAGGATCTGCGCCGGCTCGGGCTCGAAGATGTACTCGGGGTGCGGCACCCCCGGTCCCTTGGCGGCGACCTCTTCCGGCGCGATCGGGAGGAACCGCTTGTCGGTGGCTCGGAACGTGAAGGCCGAGCGGAAGTCGGTGTACACGGTGTGCAGCTCGTCGATGCCGCCGGAGCCGAACTCCTCGATCAGCCGCTCGCCGATCTCCTCGGCTGCGGCGTACCGCGGCACCTCCGAGAAGCCCGACCACGAGGCCTCTGGCGCGACGCCTCGGAACCGGAAGTACGAGATCGCCTTCCTCCCGATGAGGTAGAGCACCGGCTCGATGCCCCGAGAGCGAACGCGACGGAGGAGATCCTCGGCTCGCTTCAGCAGGTTCGCGTTGAACGCCCCCGCCAGACCCCGGTCGCTGGTCATGACGAGCACGCCGGCGCGAGCCGGCGCTTCTCGTTCCTCGAGGAGCGGATGGACGATCGATCCTGTCTGCCTGGCGACGTCCTCCATCGCCTGGGTGAGCAGATCGGCGTACGGGCGCGCCTCGATCACGCGCTGCTGCGCCTTCACGATCCGCGAGGCCGCGATGAGCTCCATCGCGCTGGTGATCTTCATCGTCGACTGGACCGAACGGATCCGGCGGCGAACGACGCGGAGCTTGGCGCCCACGTGCCGCTACTCGCCGGTGGGCTCCGTCTCGTCCTCGTCGACGGAGGAGAGACGATCCCAGCCCATGTCGGGGCGAACCTGATCGGGCGGCGCCCCCTGTCCGGCGGCGGCCTCGCTTCCGGGGCCCGCCTCGGTCGGGGCGAAGGCCTGCGCGAAGTCGCCCATCGTCTGCTTGAGGGTCGCCTCGGTCTCGTCCGAGAGCTCGCCCGTCTCCCGGATCGAGTCGAGCACGTCCGTTCGCGCCGCCAGGTGGTCGGTGAACTCCTCGACGAACCGCTCGGCGTCGTCGACCGGGAACTCGTCGAGGTGTCCGCCGGTCCCGACCCAGATCGCGACGACCTGCCGCTCGACCGGCACCGGGCGGTACTGGGGCTGCTTGAGGATCTCGACGACGCGAGCGCCTCGGGCGAGCTGTTGCTGGGACGCCTTGTCGAGCTCGGAACCGAACTGCGCGAACGCCTCGAGCGCGCGGTACTGCGCCAGGTCGATCCGGAGTCGACCCGCGATCTTCTTCATGGCTTTGATCTGCGCGTTGCCGCCGACCCGCGAGACGGAGATGCCCACGTTGATCGCCGGGCGCACACCGGCGAAGAAGAGGTCGGGCTCGAGGTAGATCTGTCCGTCCGTGATCGAGATCACGTTGGTGGGGATGTAGGCGGAGACGTCGTTGCCCTTGGTCTCGATGATGGGCAGCCCCGTGAGCGACCCGCCGCCCAGGTCGTCGGAGAGCTTGGCGCAGCGTTCCAGCAGCCGGGAGTGCAGGTAGAAGACGTCGCCGGGGTAGGCCTCGCGGCCGGCCGGGCGGCGCAGCAGCAGCGAGATCTGCCGGTACGCCTCGGCCTGCTTGGAGAGGTCGTCGAAGACGATGAGCGCGTGCTCGCCCTTGTACATCCAGTGCTGGCCGAGGGCCGAGCCCGCGTACGGGGCGATGTACTTGAACGAGGCGGGCAGCGAGGCGGGGGCGTTCACCACCACCGTGTACTCGAGCGCGCCGTTCTCCTCGAGCGCCCCGACCAGCTCCCGCACGGTGGACGCCTTCTGGCCGATGGCCACGTAGATGCACTTGACCTGCCTGTCGGTGCCCCAGTGCTGGCGCTGGTTGATGATCGCGTCCAGGCAGACGGCGGTCTTGCCGGTCTTCTGGTCGCCGATGATCAGCTCGCGCTGGCCCCGCCCGATGTTGGTCATCGCGTCGATCGCCTTGATGCCGGTCTCGAGCGGCTCCTTGACCGGCTGGCGCTGGACCACGCTGGGCGCCTGCAGCTCGAGGGCGCGGGTCTCCTCGGCCTCGATCTCGCCCTTGCCGTCGAGCGGCCGGCCGAGCGGGTCGACCACCCGGCCGAGGAAGCCGTCGCCGACCGGGACCGACAGGATGCGGCCGGTGTGGCGCACCTCGTCGCCCTCCTCGATGGCGGAGGCGTCGCCGAAGACCACGCAGCCGACCTCGCGGACGTCCAGGTTGAGGGCCACCCCGAGCAGGCCGCCCGGGAACTCGAGCAGCTCGCTGGCCATGGTCGACGGCATGCCCTCGACCATGGCGATGCCGTCGCCGGTCTCGGTCACCCGCCCGACCTCCTCGCGGGTGACGGACGGTCGGAACGACTCGACGTGCTTTCGGAGGGCCGCGGCGATGTCGTCGGGCCGGATGGACAGCTCGGTCACCGTTGCACTTCCTCTCGTGGTTCCTGCGACCTCAGGTGGGGCCGGGCTCGCCTGTCTCGGTCACGCCACGCCGAGCTGCTCGCGGGCGAGCTCCAGCCTGGTGCGGACGCTGCCGTCGAACAGGTCGTCGCCGACACGCACGACCACCGATCCCAAAATAGCCTCATCGACCGTGCAGCGCAGGTCGACGGGCCTGCCGGTGATGCGGGTGAGCACCTCGGCGAGCCGGGCCCGGCGCTCGCCGTCGAGCTCGACGGCGGTGCGCACCTCGGCCACCACCCGGTTGCGGCGCTGGGCGGCCAGCTCGGCCAGGGCCTTGGCCTCGCGGTCCAGGTCGTGGCCCTCGTCCATCTCGACCAGCAGGTCGACCAGGGCGGTGGTGCGGTCGCTGGCCCCGCCGGCGGCGAGCAGCTCGGCCACGAAGGCCCGCTTGTTCTCCACCGGCAGGCCGGGGTTGGTCAGGGCCGAGCGCACCCGGTGGTCGCGCTCGACCAGGGTGGCGAGGCGGAACAGCTCGTCCTCGACCCGCTCCAGCTCGCCCGCCTCCTCGGCGGCGGTGAAGGCGGCCCGGGCGGCCAGCTCGGCCACGACGCCGGTGAACTCCCGGGCCGGTACCCGCTGGCGCTCGGCCGCGGTGGCGAGCACCTCCACGGTGGCCTCGTCGAGCTGCCCGTGGCCGAGCTCGTGGAGCAGGGCGCGCTTGGGTTCGGGCGGCAGGCCAGGGTCGCTGAGCGCCTTGCGCAGCCGGACCTGGGTGGCGAGCAGGCGCGCGAACGCGTCCAGCTCGCTCGCGACCTGGTCGATCGACCGTTGCCGGGTGATCCCGCCGGGGCGGGCCGCCTGGTCGAACAGGGCCTGGGCGTGCTCGGCCAGGGCCGGGCTAACCCTGGCCACCGCTACCGCCCTCACGCCGCGCGGTCATCGCCCCGGAGGACGTCTGCAGGTTGAGGTCCTCGATGTACTGGTCGATCAGGCGGAGCTGACGCTCCCGGTCCAGGGAGTCCCCCACCACCCGGGTGGCGAGCTCCACGGCCAGGGTGCCGACCTCGCGCCGGAGCTCCTGGATGGCCTGGTTGCGCTCCTGGCGGATGGCGGTCCGGGCCCGCTCGATCTCGCGCTCGGCCTCGGCCTCGGCCTTGGCCCGCAGGTCCTTGCGGACCCGCTCGGCGTTGGCGCGCGCCTCGTCGATGATGCGCTGGGTCTCCTCCTCGGCGCTGGCCAGCTTGTTGCGGTACTGCTGCAGGAGCTTCTCGGCCTCCTCCCGCTCCCGCTCGGCCTTCTCGAGCTTGCCCTCGATGTTGGAGGTGCGCTCCTTGAGCGCCTCGTTCATGCGCGGGAACGCGGTCCGCGACAGCAGCACGAGCAGCACGATGAAGGCGAGCGCGCCGACGATGAGCTCGCTCACGTTGGGGATGATCGGGTTCGGCTCGGCCCCCTCGGCCGCGAGGAGGGCCGTGGCGACGACAGCGTGCATGTCGGCGTCTCCTCGGCTAGCTGCGCGCGAACGCGAGCACGAAGCCGAACAGCGCGAGCGCCTCGACGAAGGCGAGGCCGATGAACATGGTGGTGCGCACCTGGCCGGCCGCCTCGGGCTGGCGGGCGATTCCCTCGAGCGCCTTGCCGATCAGGAACCCGAGGCCGATGCCGGGGCCGAGGGCGCCGAGACCGTAGCCGAGCACGTTCAGGTTCCCGTTGATGGCGGCCAGGACGGGGGTGGCGAGGTCCATTGCTCCTGCTCCTTTCGTCAGTGCTCGGGCTCGAGGGCCCCAGCGAGGTACACAGCGGTCAGGATCGTGAAGATGTAGGCCTGCAGCAGCGCGACGACCAGCTCGAAGCCGACCAGGGCGACGGCCATCGCGAACGCTGGCACGGCGAACACGGCGGTCGCCGGGCGCTCGATCAGGTAGACCGTGCCCAGGAAGAACACCGCGAGGATGAGGTGCCCGGCGATCATGTTGGCCAGGAGCCGGACCGAGAGCGTCACCGGCCGCACGATCAGGGTCGAGACGAACTCGATGGGCGCGATCAGGATGTAGAGCGGCCAGGGGATGCCCGGTGGGAACAGCGTGTTGCGGAGGTAGCGGCCGGGTCCCTGCGCCCTGATGCCCACCCAGTTGAACAGCACCCAGGTCAGGATGGCCAGGAACAGCGGCAGGGCCATCCTCGAGGTGGCCGGGAAGTTGATCCCCGGGACGATCTCGAGCACGTTGGCGAAAAAGATGAAGAAGAACAGCGTGGCGAGGTAGGGCAGGAACCGGAGCCCGTCCTGGCCGATGACCTCGAGGATGATCTGCCTGCGGACGAACTCGACGCCGACCTCCATCAGGTTCTGCAGCCCGCGGGGCACGACCTTGGGCCGCCGGAAGGCGACCAGGAACAGCGCGAGCACGACGAGCATGGCCAGGAGCATCAGCAGGGCGGTGCGGTTGATCTCGAGGGTGAACCCACCCAGGTGGATCTCCCAGATCGCCGGCCACTCGAAGTCCTCGGTGCCCGGCGCCTGGAACCCCTCGCGCGCGAGAAGGGTCGGCAGCATCGTCACGTCAGCTCATCACTCCCAAGCTCCCTCGCCCGTCAACCCTGCCCGTAGCGCCGGACCACCAGATAGAAGGCGCCTACGGCACCGACGACGATGCCGACGGGCAGGAAGACGTTGGTTCCCGCCCACTTGTCGACCAGCCAGCCGATGCCGCCCCAGGCGATCACACCCGCCAGCAGGAGGCCGATGATGGACCAGGCCACCTCCGCCCCGCCCGGGCCCTTGCGGTCAGGTGATCCGGCCATGGGCGGGCGAATATACCAGGCCGTCGCGGGGAGCGGCGATCCGGCGGGCCGAGGGGGGCATGGCCGTCACTCCTCGCGGTCCCCGACCACGACGGCGGGGATGCGGGCGCGGGAGGCGAGCCGCAGCTCGGCGCCGAGGAACACGCAGGTCCCGACGACGGTCGAGATCGCGAACGCGGAGCGGTCGAACGCGGTGGTGCCGCCCAGGGTGAGGAACAGCACCCCGAGCCCGACCACCTTGAGCAGGTAGGTGCCGAGGGCGGCGGGCAGCATGAGCTCGTCCGACACCCGGGCCGCGGCACCGACCACCACGACGGTGAGGGCGAAGAAGGCGACGGCGAGCAGGGAGCCGAGCAGCGCCCCGACGACCCCCGCGCGGCCGGCCGCGACCCAGGCCACGCCCGCGACCACCGGGGCGGACAGGAGCGTGGCCACGGCGGCGCCCCGCACGATCCGTGCCTCCGCTGTCATCGGCGCTCCCAGTCCGGTCGGTGTCGAGTCCGTGACCCCGCTCCGCCCGCGCGGACGCGCTCCCGTTGTACGGGGGAGCCTAACCTACCAGGGGCAATCGCCTCCTTGCCAAGGGGCGCACCAGGCCGGGGTCAGGGATGGCGCTGCGGCGGGTCAGGTCCGGTGCCGCAGCGGGTCAGGTCCGGCGCCGCAGGCCGCTCAGGGACGGCGCCGGTGCCGCAGGCGGCTCAGGTCCGGGTGCCGCAGGCGGCTCAGGGACGGGTGCCGCGGCCGGTCAGGTCCGGTGCCGCAGGCGGCGGCGCGGGCCGAGCAGGGCGATGACGCCGACGGTGACCACGGCCAGGAAGCCGGGCAGGACCCGGGTCGGCCCGGTGAACGACAGGGCCACCGCCGCGCTGGCCAGCAGCGCGCTCCAGGCGTACAGGACCAGGACCGCCTTGCGGTGCGAGTGCCCGATCTCGAGGAGCTGGTGGTGCAGGTGGTTCTTGTCGGCGGTCATGATCCCCTTGCCCGACCGCATGCGCCGGCCCACGGCCAGGAAGGTGTCCAGGAAGGGCAGGGCGAGCACGAGCAGGGGGATGGCCACGGGGATCAGCAGGGCGAACTGGTCGCCGGCCTGGGGCTGGCTGGAGCGCCCGATCCCGGTGATGGTCGCGCCCGAGAGCAGCGTGCCCAGCAGCATCGAGCCGGAGTCGCCCATGAAGATGCGGGCCGGGTTGAAGTTGTGGGGCAGGAAGCCGACGCAGGCGCCGAACAGCACGCCGCTGAGCAGCGAGGCCGGCGAGGTGTCGGCGATGATCCCGGTGGCGCCGATCCGGTAGCTGTAGATGAAGTAGGCCAGGGCGCCGATGCCGACCAGCCCGGCCGCGAGCCCGTCGAGCCCGTCCACCAGGTTGACCGCGTTCACGGTGATCACGATGAGCAGCACGGTCACCGGCACCCCGAGGTCGGGCGAGAGCACGACCGTGCCCGCCAGCGGCAGCCAGAACGACAGCACGCGCACGCCGAACAGGGTCATCGTGCTGGCCGCGCAGATCTGCGCGGCCAGCTTGGCCGGGGCGGTCAGGCCCATGGTGTCGTCGATCATGCCGATCACGACCATGAGGGCTGCGCCGATGGCGACCCCGAGCACCTCCGAGACCACCACCACGGGCCCGAACCCGGGCAGGCCCGAGGCCAGGAACAGGGGCTGGAACACCGGCATGCGCGAGGCCACGGCGAGGCCGCCGAGGAAGCCGGCGAACATCGCGAGCCCGCCCAGGGTCGGGGTGGGGATGGCGTGGACCTTGCGACCACCCGGCCGGTCGACCGCGTCCAGCTTGAGTGCGACGAAACGGACGAGCGGCGTCATCAGGTAGGTGAGGACGGCCGCGACCCCGGCCACGAGCAGGTAGGAGCGGAGGTCTCGCACCGGGGCGACCGATCGTGGCTAGCGGGCGGCCTGGGGGTAGCCCGGGAACCGTCCGACGAGCTGGGCCACCTCGTCCCTGATCCCCGCGGCCTCGGTGCTGCCCGGCGCGGCCTTGAGGCCGCGCAGGATGAGCTCGGCCACGGCCGCCATCTCGCCCTCGCGCATGCCGGCCGAGGTCTCGGCCGCCGTGCCCAGGCGGATCCCGCTCGCCTTGGAGGGCGGCTGGGGGTCGAACGGGATGGCGTTCTTGTTCAGCACCACGCCGACCGCGTCGAGCCGCTCCTCGGCGTCCTTGCCGGTCAGCCCCTCGGGGCTCACGTCGGCCAGGAGCAGGTGGGAGTCGGTCCCACCGGAGACCAGCTGCAGGCCGCCCGTGCCCAGGCCCTCGGCCAGGGCGCGGGCGTTGGCCACGACCTGGCCCGCGTAGGCGGTGAAGGCCGGCGCGGCCGCCTCCTTGAGCGCGACCGCCTTGGCCGCGATGCTGTGCATCTGGGGGCCCCCCTGCAGCATCGGGAACACGGCCTTGTCGACGGCAGCGGCGTGCTCGGCCTTGGACAGGATCATCCCGCTGCGTGGGCCGCGCAGGACCTTGTGGGTGGTGAAGGTGACGATGTCGGCGTGGGGCACCGGGCTCGGGTAGGCACCCCCGGCGATCAGGCCGATGTAGTGGGCGACGTCGGCGATGAACACCGCGCCCACCTCGTCGGCGATCTGCCGGAAGCCGGCGAAGTCGATCACCCGAGGGTAGGCGCTCGCCCCGGCCAGGATGATGCGGGGCCGGTGCTCGAGGGCGAGGTCGCGAACCTCATCCATGTCGATCAGCTCGTCGTCCTTGCGCACGCCGTAGGCGACGATCTCGAACCACTTGCCGGAGAAGCTGACCTTGGAGCCGTGGGTCAGGTGCCCGCCGTGGGGCAGGCTCATGGCCAGGACCTTGTCGCCGTGGCCGGCCACGGCGAAGTAGGCGGCCATGTTGGCCTGGGCGCCGGAGTGGGGCTGGACGTTGGCGTGCTCGGCCCCGAACAGCGCCTTGGCCCGCTCGATGGCCAGTTCCTCGACGATGTCGACCTGCTGGCAGCCACCGTAGTAGCGCTTGCCGGGCAGGCCCTCGGCGTACTTGTTGGCCATCACGCAGCCGGTGGCGGCCATGACCGCCGGGCTCGCGAAGTTCTCCGATGCGATCAGCTGGAGCTTGGAGTTGAGCCGGCCGACCTCACCCTGGATGGCCTCGGCCACCTCGGGGTCGGTCGCCGCCAGCAGCTCCCAGTCCGGACCGTAGAACGTCATCGCTGGATCCCTTTCCCCCATCGTCACCCGGTGCAAGACCGATCGAGGCTATCACGCACCCGGAAAGCCTCGGGGGTCACCCCGAAGCCCAAGCAGGGCACCCGAGGTCTTGCCTGTGGCCTCCTGTGGCCTCGCAAGTCCTTTCCTGGTCGCAGCCCTGGTCGCAGCGTCGAGCTACGTGCAGGACTGCTGCGCCACCGCCTAGGAGGTAACCCGGGCGAGTCCGCGGACCACCCCTGGGACAAGCTCCTCCAGGCGCTGGGCGCACAGCGCGTACGCCTCGTCGGTGAGCCCGATCGGGTCGTCGATCTCGTCGCCCGGCTCCTCGGCGACCTCCTTGGCCACCATGGCCAGCAGCTCCTCGGAGGTGGCGGCCATGCGGTCGACCCGGGCCAGGGCACGAGCCCAGCTGGCGAGCAGGAACGTCCGGTCGGCCGCGGAGCGGTCGTAGGCGGCCACATACCCGAGGTGCTCCTGCGCCATGCACAGCACGAGGTCGGCGTCCTGGACCCGGCGCCGGGTGAGCTCGCGGGCGCGGTGCCATTCGAGGTCGGCGCCGAGCGCGGCCGCCGCGGCCACCGTCCGGCTGGTGGCCGGGTTGCCCTCGAGCGCGTGGCTGCCGGCCGAGCTGAACTGCACCGCCGCGTCGGGGTAGCGGGCCAGCTCCCGCCAGGCGACCGCCTCGGCGATCGGCGACCGGCAGATGTTCCCGGTGCAGACGAAGAGGATACTGAGCTCGGGCTCGTCCAGCATGCCCGGAAGTCGCCGTGGATAGCCCAGACCTACACCCCCCAGATCACGTGTGCGTCGGCCTGGCTGTTCTCCAGTCGGCCTGCCTGTTCTCCAATGGTGACACCCTCAGCTCGACTTCGTGGCGTCGACGAGCGGCTCGTCGAGGACGCGCTGGATCTCCTCGTCGGGGATCGCGCCCCGACGCAGCAGCCGCGGCAGGGGCCCGGTCAGGTCCACGATCGTCGATGCCGGGCCGCCGCCGGCCGGGCCGGCGTCGAAGAACACGCCGACCTCGTCGCCAAGCTGCTCGACGATGCCCGGCATGCTGTCAGGCGTGGGCATGCCCGAGCGGTTGGCGCTCGACACCGCGAGCGGGCCGGTCCGCTGGATCAGGGCGAGCGTGAACGTCTGCTTGGGCATGCGCACCAGCAAGGTCCCCCGGCTGTAGCCGAGGTCCCAGCCGATCCCGGGTGCCTCGCGCAGCACGATCGACAGGGGGCCGGGCCACCAGGCCGCGATCAGCGCCTTGGCCTGCTCGGTCACCTCGTCCACGAGCCCGACCGCCTGGCGCCAGCCGTGCACGAGCACGGGCAGGGGCAGGTCGCGGCCACGGCCCTTGGCCCGGAACAGCGCGTCCACGGCCGAGGGGTTGAACGGGTCGCAGCCGACCCCGTACAGGGTGTCGGTCGGGACCACGACGAGGCCGCCGCGGGCGATGACCTGCCCGCCGACCTCGAGCAGCCCGTCCCACAGGCTCTCGTCGTCGGTCACCCGGACCACCCGTGGCTCGTCGGCCAGGGGGTCGTCGCGCTCCACCTCGCCGGTGGCGCCCTGGCCCTCGCGAGTGGCTCGTCCGTCCTCGCCGGTGGCGCGCCCGTCCTCGCCGGTGGCGCGCCCGTCCTCGGCGGCGGCGCGCCCGTCCTCGCCGGTCACGGTCGCCTCCCTTCGATCACGCGGTCCCGACCGACCAGGTCGGGGTGGACGCCGACCTCCCGGAAGCCGGACTCCTCGAGCACACGCACGGCGGTCCCGCCCTGGTCGTCGCCGATCTCGCAGAACAGCCGCCCACCACCGGCGAGCCAGCGCGGCGCTCGCGCCGCCACCGCCCGCAGCACGTCCAGGCCGTCGGGGCCGCCGTCCAGGGCCAGTCGCGGCTCGTGCTCGCGCACGTCGCGCGGGAGCAGGTCGATGGCCGCGGTCGGCACGTAGGGCACGTTGGCGGTCATGACCCGCACCTGGCCGGCCAGCTCGGGCGGGAGGGGCCCGTCGAGGTCCCCCTCGAGCAACTCGACGCCGTGGCGGCCGGTGTTGCGCCGGGCCCAGGCGAGCGCGCCGGGGTCCAGCTCGGTGGCCACGACCCGGGCTCCGGGCACCGCGTGAGCGAGGAAGCACGCGACCGCGCCCGACCCGGTGCACAGGTCGACTGCCACGCGCGGAGCGGGCCCCGCCCGCAGCAGCCTGGCCGCCCGCTCGGCCAGCCCCTCGGTCTCGGGACGGGGCACGAACACGTCCGGGCCGACCTCGAGCCGCAGGCCTCCGAACGGAGCCCAGCCGACGACGTACTGCAGCGGCTCCCCGGACACCCGGCGCGCCACCATCGCGGCCAGCCGCTCGCGTGCCGGCCCGGGCACCGCCGTTCCCCGACCGGCCAGCTCCGGCCGGTCCAGGCCGAGCGCCTCCCCGACCAGCCAGCGCGCCTCGGCCCGGGCCGACACGCAGCCGGCCCCGGCCAGCTCGCGGGTGACCGCCGCGAGCAGGTCGCGGACGGCCGGCGCCTGCTCGGCCCGGGCGGTCATCGGCGCCCCTCCTGCCCGCGCGAGACGATCCCTGGCGAGACGATCCCTGCGCCCGGCCCGCTCATCGGCCGTCCCCGCTCAGCTCGGCCTGGCGGTCGCGCTGGGCCAGCTCGTCGATGATCTTGTCCAGCCCCCGGCCTTCGAGCACGCCGGGCAGGTCCCCAACGGTGAAGCCGATGCGGTGGTCGGTCACCCGGTCCTGCGGGAAGTTGTAGGTGCGCACCCGCTCGGACCGGTCCAGCGAGCGGACCTGCGACCGGCGCTCGGCGGCCAGGGCGGCCTGCTGCTCGCTGACGGCCCGTTCCAGCAGGCGGGCCCGCAGCACCCGGAGCGCCTTCTCGCGGTTCTGGATCTGCGACTTCTCGTCCTGCATGGCCACGACGATGCCGGTGGGCAGGTGGGTGATGCGCACCGCCGAGTCGGTGGTGTTCACCGACTGGCCCCCGGGCCCGGTCGACCGGTAGACGTCGACCTTGAGGTCGGCCGGGTCGACCTGGACGTCGACCTCCTCGGCCTCGGGGAGCACGTTGACCCCGGCGGCCGAGGTGTGGATGCGCCCCTGCGACTCGGTGACCGGCACCCGCTGGACCCGGTGCACGCCCGCCTCGTACTTGAGCCGGGAGTACGCGCCGCGGCCCTTGACCGCGAACACGACCTCCTTGACCCCCTCCAGGTCGGATGCGCTGGACGACAACACCTCGGTCCGGTAGCCATGCTGCTCGGCCCAGCGGGTGTACATGCGGAGCAGGTCGCCGGCGAACAGCGCCGCCTCGTTGCCACCGGTGCCCGCGCGCACCTCGACGATCACGTCCTTGTCGTCGTTGGGGTCGGAGGGTACGAGCGCCTGCTTGAGTCCGGTCTCCAGCTCGGCGATGCGCTCCTGGGCGGACCGGATCTCCTCGTCGAGCAGGGCGCGGCCGTCGGCCGAGCGCTCCTCCCGCTGGAGCTGGCGCGCGGTGGCCAGGTCCTCTCCGGCCGCCCGCCACTGCCGGTAGGCGCGCACCACGTCGCCCAGCTCCGCGTAGCGCCTGGAGAGCTCGACGAAGCGTGGCTGGTCGGCCAGGACGGCGGGGTCGCCGAGCTGGCCTTCGATCTCGTCGTAGGTCCGCTCGATCTCGTCGAGACGTTCGAACACGTGCTGCCTTCTCTCCCTCTCGAGGTGGCCTCAGGGCCACGCCGGGTGGTCCGGGTCGGGGCGCCAGCGCCGCTACCGGCCGCCCGGCAGCCGATCCACCGGAGGGCTCGGGCTCGCCCCCGGGACCGGCTCGGGGGTCGTCTCCGGTGCTGGCGTCGCGTGCACCACGGGCGAGGGCAGGAGTGGGATCTTGTCCCGCTCGGCCGGGGGCAGCACCTGCTCGAGGGCGCGGATGGCGACCTCGATCTGGTCCCGCGAGGGCGGTTTGGTGGTCAGCATCTGCAGCCACAGGCCCGGCTTCATGATCGCCCGGACCAGCGACGAGCGCTCGCGCCCGGCCCCCAGCCGGATGCCCTCGTAGGCGATGCCCACGATCACCGGGACGGCCAGCAGCTGGAGGGGGACGCGGACCAGCAGCGGCGGCCGGCCGGCCAGGGAGAACCCGACGGTGAACAGCACGAGCGTGACCACGAACAGGATGAGCAGGAAGTTCGTGCCGCAGCGGACGTGCAGGGTCGGGAAGCGGTCCACGTTGTCGGGGTCGAGCGGCAGGTCAGCCTCGTAGCAGTGGATCGCCTTGTGCTCGGCCCCGTGGTACTCGAACACCCGCCGGATGTCCCGGAACCGGGAGATCAACAGGATGTAGCCGAGGAAGAAGGCCAGCCGAGCCAGCCCCTCGATCAGGTTGAAGACCAGGTTGTCGGGCACCCGGTGGGAGAGCCAGTTGGTGCCGAACGCGGGCAGCAGGATGAACACGAACGAGAAGAACACCGCGCCGACCGCGAGCGACCAGTTCATCTGCTTGTCGGTGAGCTGCTCGTCCTCGCCCAGGGCCTGGTTGCCGGAGATGGCCAGGGCGCGCACGCCGATCGCCAGCGAGTCGGCCAGCACCCCGATTCCCCGGAAGAACGGCAGCCGGAACAGCCGCACCCGCTTGGCCAGGGGCGAGAGCTGCCGCCGCTCGAGGTAGATCTCGCCCTGGGGACGGCGCACCGCGACCGACCAGGCGTCCTGGCCGCGCATCATCACGCCCTCCAGGACCGCCTGGCCGCCGTAGTAGACCGGCTGGCCGCTCACGGCCTCGTCGGCCATTGCCGCGCTCCGCTTCCCGGCGCGGGCCTCAGGCCCGCGTCTCGGGGGTCTTGCGCTTGCCGTAGCGGCGCTCGAACCGCTCCACCCGGCCACCGGCGTCGACCAGCTTCTGCTTGCCCGTGTAGAAGGGGTGGCACTTCGAGCAGAGGTCGACCCGCAGGTCGGAGACTGTGGATGTGGAGCGGGTCTGGAAGGTCTCGCCGCACGAGCAGTGCACGGTCGTGACCTTGTACTCAGGGTGGATGCCCTGCTTCATGGTGTTGGCGCTCCTTGCAAAAGAAACCTCGGGTCCTCGTGCGCGTTGCATGGCTGCAACCCCTGCCGAACGGCGGACGGCCTCCGAGGCGAACCGGTCGATCCTACACCACCCGGATGCAGCGGCCTTGGCACGCACGCCGGGTACAACGCCGGCCCCGGCCCGCGCATTCCGGCACCCGCCTGACCACAGCGCAGGCACCCTGACCGGTGCGGGGGGTTAGTTGATGTTCGCCCGCTGGATCACCCGCAGAAACTCCGCGTTGCTCTTGCTCGCCCGCATCTTGTCGACCACCAGCTCGAGGGCCTGGGCCGGGTCGAGGGCGCCGAGCACGCGGCGGAGCTTCCACGCCACCACCAGCTCCTCCTCGGTGAGCAGCAGCTCCTCCTTGCGGGTGGAGGAGGCGTCGACATCCAGGGCAGGGAAGATGCGCCGCTCGGAGAGCTTGCGGTCCAGCCGCACCTCCATGTTCCCGGTGCCCTTGAACTCCTCGAAGATGACCTCGTCCATGCGCGAGCCGGTGTCGACCAGCGCGGTGGCCAGGATCGTCAGCGAGCCGCCGTCCTCCAGGTTGCGGGCCGCGCCGAAGAACCGCTTGGGCGGGTAGAGGGCGGAGGAGTCCACGCCACCGGAGAGGATCTTGCCGCTGGCCGGGGTGGCCAGGTTGTAGGCGCGGGACAGGCGCGTGATCCCGTCGAGCAGGATCACCACGTCCTGGCCGTACTCGACGAGCCGCTTGGCCCGCTCGATGGTCAGCTCCGACACCTGGCAGTGGTCCTCGCTCGGACGGTCGAAGGTCGAGTAGATGACCCGCGCCTTGGTCGAGCGCTGCATGTCGGTGACCTCCTCCGGCCGCTCGTCGACCAGGAGGATGATCAGGACGCACTCGGGGTTGTTGTCGGTGATCGCGTTGGCGATCTGCTTCATGAGCATCGTCTTGCCCGCCTTGGGCGGCGAGACGATCAGGCCGCGCTGGCCCTTGCCGATCGGGCACATCAGGTCCATGACGCGGGTCGAGATCTCGGTCGGGTTGTGCTCCAGGCGCAGCCGCTCCTGCGGGTAGAGCGGGGTCAGGTCCTTGAAGTCCGTGCGGTTGCGGGCCTCCTCGGGGTCCATGCCGTTGACCTTGTCCACCCGGGACAGGGCCGCGTACTTCTCGGAGTCGCGCGGTAGCTTGACCGTGCCCTCGATCTCGTCGCCCCGGCGCAGGCCGAGCCGGCGGATCATCGACAGCGGCACGTAGACGTCCTCGGGTCCGGGCAGGTAGCTGCCGACCCGCAGGAAGCCGTAGCCGTCCTGGGAGCGGATGTCGAGGGTGCCGGTGCGGACGACCTCGGGGCGGTCGTCGCCGCCCTGGGCGCCCCGGAAGTCGGGCCGCTCCATGACCGCCACGCCGCCCTGGTCGGGGAACTGGCGGCTGCGGTTGCGGTTCCTGTTGCGGTTGCGGCTCCGCCGGCCGCCGCCCTGCTGCTGGCTCTGGTCCCAGCGGTTGCCGCCCTGACCCTGGTTGGCGTTCCAGTCCCGGCGGGGGCCCTCGCCCCTGCCCTGGCCGTCGGGCTGGCCCTGGCTCTGCTGGCTCTGGCCCTGGCTCTGCTGGCCCTGGCTCTGCTGGCCCTGGGCCCCGCCGCCGGCCTGCTGGCCGTCGGCGGACCCGGACCGCGTCTCGGACGCCTGGCCCTGGGTCTGCCCACCGGGCTGGGCCTCGGCCGGGTCGCTCGCTTCGCGCGAGGCCGGGTCGTTCACGCGCGAGGCCGGGTCGTTCACGGTCGACTGCCGGTCGCCGGCGTCCTGGGCGGGCGGCGAGGCAGCCGTCGTGCTGCCGTTCGGGCTGGCCGCCATGGCCGGGGTCACCTCAGGGGCCGTGTCGCCGGCCGGGCCGGCCTCGCCGTTGGCGGCCGGGCCCAGCGCCTGCTCGGCGTCCCCGCCCCGCCCGCGCCTGGCTGCTCTCCGCCGCTGGCCGCCGTCGCCGGCGCCCGGTTCGGCCGGGCGCCCTGCCGCTTCGGGCAGCGTGGGCTGGGCGGTAGCTGCCGCCTCGGTCAGCGTCGGCTCGGCCTCCGTGCCACGCCGGGACCGGGTCGACGGGCGGGTGGACGGCACGAACTCGACGCCCTGGGCCTTGGCGACGATTGCACCGATGAGGTCGGCCTTGCGGAGTCGCTGGTAGCCCTGGACTCCCATCGACGAGGCGATCGCCTGCAGCTCGGGCAGCACCTTTCCCTGGAGGACGTCTCGTTCGGTGGTTGCCATCTTCACCTTCCTGTGGTCATTCGTGGGCGACCGCGCGCCGCCCGCTGTGATGCTTCGGGCGCACGCCGCCCGTGTCGTCGAGTCGATTGGTCGAGGCAGCTGGAGGACTCGGTGCCGCGGAGGGGCACCCTGGAGGAAGATCCCGCGTCTGCTCCTGTTCCTGCCACCCAGGCTCCAGCTCAGCCAGCACGGAGCCCCGCGCAACATTGCGAAGTGTCGTCTACCGTCGTGCCGGAGACACCCTCAGCCGAAGAGCAACCTCCGCCGAGATGTGGAATCACGCGAGCTCGGCAGCTCATTCGATTAGGAACTGGCAATCTGTCGCCGCTGGCCGGCTGGACGTCCACCCCCAGGAACAGTGACTACCCTGCCGGGCATTCCCGACTATCGCAAAGACGATCTGCGCTTGCGGCTACAGGGTTCGCTCGTAGCGATGAGACAGGGTGGCGGGGGCGTCGACCGAAATGGCCAGCGACGGAGACCTCTCGCATTGTAGGGGCCGAAGGCTGCCCCGCGCAACAGTCTCAACGCGGGGCGGGTCCCCTGGTCACTCCTCCTCACCACGGCCGGACCCTTGATCGCCCCCCCGCACGCAGGGCCGGGCCCTGGTCACTCCTCCATGAGCACCCGGACGTTGCCCTCCTTCTCCAGCAGGGAGAAGCCGGTCGTCTCGCCCTGGCGGCGGAAGACGACCGAGATCGTCGACTGGCCCACCCGCAGGTTGTGCAGCTCGACCATGTTGAGCCAGGGGGGCAGCAGCGGCTTGTTGATGGTCACCTGGTTCTCGGGCGCCCGGGCCGAGATGCCGAGCATCGCCTGCAGGAGCAGGAACGGGGCGCCCGCCGCCCACGCCTGGGGGGCGCAGGCCACCGGGTAGGCCACCGGCCGGTTGGGCGCCCGCCGCGTGAAGCCGCAGAACAGCTCGGGCAGGCGCATGTAGTCGACGTTGACCGCCATGTCGAACATGGCGGTGGCGACCCGGTTGGTCGCCTTGGAATGCCCGTAACGCTTGAGCCCGGCCCCGATGAAGGAGTTGTCGTGCGGCCAGATGGAGCCGTTGTGGTAGCTCATCGGGTTGTAGGCCAGCGCGGACTTCGACATGGTCCGGATGCCCCAGCCGGAGAACATGTCCGGTGCCAGCAGCCGCCTGGCCATCGCGCCGGCCTTGTCGGGGTCGACGATGTCGCAGTACAGGCCGTGGGCCGGGTTGGAGGTCACCGTGGTCACCTGCCGCTTGGCTCCGTCCAGGGCCATGGCGAAGTACTCCTCCTCCTCGACCCAGAACCGCTCGTTGAACCTGGCCTTCAGCTCGGCCGCCTCCCGGCGCAGGGCCGCCCCGCGGTGGGGCTGGCCGAGCGCGTCGTAGACCTCGGCCACCCGCCACTTGGCCAGGTAGACGTAGGCCTGCACCTCGGACAGGGCGATCGGGGGCTCGGCGAGCCGGCCGTCGGGGTGCACGACCGAGTTGTGGGAGTCCTTCCAGCCCTGGTTGGCCAGCCCGCGGGGGCTCGAGCGCTGGTACTCGAGGAAGCCGTCGCCGTCCCTGTCGCCGTACTGGTCGACCCAGGCCAGGGCCCGCTCGGCGTTGGGCAGCAGCTCCCGGCAGAAGTCGAGGTCGCCCGTCCAGCGGTAGTAGGTCCCGAACAGCAGCAGCCACAGCGGCGTGGAGTCGATCGAGCCGTAGTAAGGGGTGTGCGGGATGATGTGGGCGCCGGCCAGCTCCCCCTGGCGCAGCTCGTGCAGGATCTTGCCGGGCTCGGCGTCGCGCCACTCGTCCACCTCGTCGGCCTGGTAGGCGGCCAGGACCTTGAGGGTGGTCTGGGTCAGCTCGGGGTTCAGCATCAGGGTCTGGTGGCAGGTCATCAGGGCGTCGCGTCCGAAGGGGGCCACGAACCAGGGGATGCCGGCCGCCACGATGTCGCCGGGCGGGGTCGGTGTGCGCAGCGCCCGCAGGTCGCGCATGCCCCGGGTGAGCAGGGAGTTGTACAGCTCGTTGTCGGTCCAGATGCGGGTGCAGGACCGCTCCCACGCCTCGTAGGAGCGGCGCAGGTCCTGCACGGCGTTGTCGAACGGCCTGGGTGGCGCGTGGGCGCCGTCCACCCGGGGCTCGACGGTGATCGGGATGACCTCGAACTCGCCGTGCTCCAGACGCACCCGCCAGGAGGCGACCACCCGGTCGCCTTCCACGTCGATCTGGGTCGGGGGCAGCTCGAACGCGATCCGGGTCTCGCGGAAGACGCCGTCCTCGCCCTTGTAGGCGAACACAGCCGAGCCCTTGTCGGCCTTGGGTATCGCCAGCTTGCCTCGCACGGTGCGCTTCAGGCCCCGGACCTCGAAGATGTCGGCGAAGTCGGTGCCGAAGGAGAGCTCGACGGTCAGGTCGACCGGCGTCTCGTTGTAGTTGCGGATGCGGATGCGCTCGTACAGCCGCCCGTTGATGACCCGGGTGCGCCGGATGTTGACCGTGCCCTGCAAGGCGGTGACCTCGCCGTCGTCGCCTTCGTAGAGGTCCTGGTTGGCGACGTCGATGTGGCTCATGTAGGCGCGGTCGGCCGAAGTCGACAGCAGCAGCGGGTCGCGGCCGTCGACCTTCATCACGAAGTCGGAGAGGAAGCGACAGTCCTTGTAGTAGAAGCCGGCGCCGATCGCCTTGTCCGGGTCGAGGTTCCCCTCGGCGTCGGCGAACAGGAACATGTCCCCTTCCTTGGTGGACCAGAGCTGCTCGGTCCGGGCCCGCAGGACGGCGGTGACGCCCTTGACCAGGACGCGGGTGGCCGACTCGTCCGCCAGCACGAACTCCTCGCCCTCGGGCGAGGTCACCTTCTCGGGCAAGGTCACGTTGCTCAGGTCGTTGGCCACCGGGGGCACGCTCCGCACGGGTGCGATGCAGGGGAGGGAGTCCGCGAACCTCTTCGGCGCAGGCTCCCAGGACTTGAGCGAGTCTACGCATGGGCTACGGGATAGCTCAATGGTGCTGCGTAACCTTGCTCAAGTCGTTGCCCTGCGTGACCTTGCTCACGTCGTTGCCGTGGCCTCCGCGCCCGAGCGGGAGACCTCGAGGGCCTTGACGCGCCAGGCGGACCCCTGGACGGCCTCGTCGGCGACCGCGCGCACGTCGTCGAGGCCCGAGCGCGGGGCCAGGACGAGCAGGGACGGCCCGGCCCCGGACAGGAACGCGGCGTGGCCCCGGCTGCGGAGCAGCTCCAGCAGGGCCGCGGTGCCAGGGACGCGGGCGAGCCGCGGCGGCTGGTGCAGCACGTCGTCGGTTGCCGGCAGGAGCAGGTCGAAGTCACCGGCGAGGGCGAGCGGCAGCAGGGCGGCCCGGCTCGCGGTGCGCGCCGCGTCGGCGAAGGGCACCCGCTCGGGCAGCAGGCGGCGGGCCTCCCGGGTCGGCATCGCCTCCGGTGCGACCAGGCCGAGCGCGACCAGGTCGGGGTGCACCTCCACCGGCCGGGAGCGGACCAGCCCGCCCTCCCGCCAGCTCAGGGTCGCGCCGCCGGCCAGGCAGGGGGCGACGTTGTCGGGATGGCCCTCCAGCTCGGTGGCCAGGTCGAGGACCTCGGCGGCGGGCAGGTCCGGGGCGACCAGGGCCCGCGCCGCGAGCAGGCCGAGCACCACGGCGGCGGCGCTCGAGCCGAACCCGCGGCCGAGCGGGAAGCCCTTGACCAGCGAGAGGTGGACCTCGGGCAGGTCGGCGCCCACGCGCTCGGCGAGCCGGGCCATCGCGCGCCTGACCAGGTTGTCGGAGCCGGTGGGGATCAGCTCGGCCTGCTCCCCGGTCACCTGCATGGAGGTGAGCGCGCTCCCGGGCGCGGGGTCGGGGATCAGCTCGAGCCGGTCCCACCAGTCCAGCGCGAGGCCGGCGGTGTCGAACCCCGGGCCGAGGTTGGCGCTGGTGGCGGGCGCCTGGACGTGGACGCGGGCGGTCATGGCCGGGAGCCTACCCGGCCGGCCGCGCCTCCGAGCTGCAGGTGTTTGAGAAGTAGGCGCAGCAGGATGTCGGGGCCAGCGAAATCGTGCCCGCGCCGGGTCGCTCCCGGCGGGTGGGCCCTAGCCCTCCAGGCCCAGGGCTTGGGCGGCGGCCTGGACGTCCACCGGCACCCGGACTGGTGGAGGGGCTCCGGCCACGGCCCAGTCGGGGTCCTTCAGCCCGTTGCCGGTGAGGGTGGCGACCACCAGGCCGCCCCGCTCGACCGAGCCCTCGGCGGCCAAGGCCAGCAGGCCCGCCACGGAGGCGGCCGACGCCATCTCCACGAACACGCCCTCCTCGCGGGCGAGCAGGCGGTAGGCGGCCATGATCTGCCGGTCGGTCACTGCGGCCAGCCCGCCGCCCGACTCCTGCACCGCCTGCCTGGCCCCGGCGGCCGAGGCCGGCTTGCCGATGCGGATCGCGGTGGCAATCGTGGACGGGCTGGCCACCGGCCGGCCGAGCACCAGCGGGGCTGCCCCCGCCGCCTGGAACCCGCGCATGGCCGGGCGCGCAGCGGCCAGCCCGAACTCGGCCGCCTCGCGGTAGCCGAGCCAGGTGGCGGTGATGTTGCCTGCGTTCCCGACCGGGATGCAGTGGACGTCCGGCGCCCGGCCGAGCGCCTCGACGATCTCGAACGCGACCGTCTTCTGCCCCTGGATGCGGAATGGATTCACCGAGTTCACCAGCGTCACCGGGTAGTCGTCGGCGAGGTCGCGGGCGAGCGTCAGGCAGTCGTCGAAGGAGCCGTCCACGGCGAGCACGGTGGCGCCGTGGACCAGCGCCTGCGCGAGCTTGCCGGCGGCGATCTTGCCCTCCGGGACCAGCACGGCGCAGGTGAGGGCGGCCCGGGCCGCGTAGGCGGCCGCGGAGGCCGAGGTGTTGCCGGTCGAAGCGCACAGCACGGCCCGGCTGCCCTCCTCCACCGCCTTGGAGACCGCGACGGTCATGCCCCGGTCCTTGAACGAGCCGGTCGGGTTGGCGCCCTCGATCTTCAGATGCACCTCGCAGCCGGTGCGGGCCGACAGCACGGGTGCGGGCAGCAGCGGGGTGCCGCCCTCGAGCAGGGTGACCACCGGCGTGCTCGGACCGACCGGCAGGCGGTCGCGGTAGCGTTCGACGACCCCGGGCCACGCCCGCCGCGCGGTCATGTTCATCGAGGCACCCCCCTGGGCTCCCCCGAACCCCCACCCGTTCTCATCGGGCACCCCCCCGGGGCTGCCCGAACCCTCCGGCGGTTCACCTGAGCATCACCTCGTCGGCCTCCTCACCTTCGACCCGCATGACGCTCGCCAGGCTGCTGACCACGGGGAGGTCGGCCAGCCGGGCCAGGGTGGCCCGCATGGCCCCCTCCTTGGCCAGGTGAGTGACCAGCACGAGCTGGGCCTGGTCACCCTTGCCCCGCTGCAGGACCGACCGGATGGACACGCCGTGCTCGCCGAACACGGCCGCCACCTGCGCGAGCACGCCCGGCCGGTCGGCCACGTCCAAGGCCAGATAGTACTGCGTGTCGACGTCCTCCATGCCGCGCACCCGCCGCTGGTACACGCAGGTGCAGCCCACCCCGCGGGCGCCCTGGGCGCGGTTGCGGGCCACGCCGACCAGGTCGCCGAGCACGGCCGAACCGGTCGGCAGGCCCCCGGCCCCGCGACCGTAGAACATGAGCTGGCCGACCGCGTCGCCCTCGACGAAGACCGCGTTGTACGCCTCGGTCACGCCGGCGAGCGGATGGGTGTCGGGGACCATGGCCGGGTGCACGCGCACGCTCACCTCGTCGCCCACCTCCTCGGCGATGGCGAGCAGCTTCACCGTGTAGCCCATCCGGGCCGCCGCGGCGATGTCGGCGGCGGTCACGTCGGTGATGCCCTCCCGGTAGACGTCGCTCGCCACGACCCGGGTGTTGAAGGCCAGGCTGGCCAGGATCGCGCACTTGGCGGCGGCGTCGAACCCCTCGACGTCGGCTGACGGGTCTGGCTCGGCATAGCCGAGCTCGGTCGCCTCGGCCAGCGCCTCGGCGTAGCTCGCCCCGGTCGACGCCATGCGCCACAGGACGTAGTTGGTGGTCCCGTTGACGATCCCGAGGACGCGGCGCAGGCGGTCCCCGGCCAGCGACTCCTTGAGGGGGTGGATGATGGGGATCGCGCCGGCCACCGCCGCCTCGAACTTGAGGTCCACCGCGGCCGCGTCTGCGGCCTCGAAGAGCTGCTCACCGTGGGTGGCGAGCAGCTCCTTGTTGGCGGTGACGACAGGCTTGCCGAGCCGCAGGGCCTCCACGATGAGGCTGCGGGCGGGCTCGATGCCGCCCATGACCTCGACCACGACGTCCACCTCGGGGTCGGTGACCACGTCGGCGGCCCTGCCGGTGATCCGGGTCGGGTCGACCGCCGGGTCGCGCTTGCGGGTCACGTCGCGCACCGCGACCCGGTGCAGGAGGATGGGCGCACCGGCCCGGTCAGCGACCCGCACGGCGTGGTCGACCAGAAGCCGGGCCACCCCGGTGCCGACCACGCCGCACCCCAGCATGCCGACCCTGACCGGCTCGCCCACGTGCTCCCGCCCTTTCGTCCCGCGCGCCTGGCACCGGTCGACCCAGACCCGGAGCCCCCTCGACCCAGACCCGGAGCCCCGTCCTGCGGAGGCCGGGCTGGGCCGGGGTCCCTGCGCGTCCACCCGGAGCGAGGTCAGCCCCGGACCACCGCGCCGCCCAGGGTCAGCAGCCCCCAGGCCACGGCATCGGCAGGCGACCATCTTGCCGGACGCGAGGGGTCAACGGCACCCCCGGCCGCGCGCCCACCCCCTGGGCACCTGCCGCCCGGAACCTCGCAGGTCCTTCTGGTCACCGCGTCGAGTTCCGTGCAGGACTTCTGAGCTCCTGCGTGGCACGCCGTCCGGCCGGGTGGGCGATCCGGCCACACCGCGGTCACATGCGCTCGGGCGCGTCCACCCCGATCAGGCCGAGGGTGTTGGCCAGCACCTGGCGGGTTGCCACGGACAGCCACCAGCGGGCGCTCGACAGCGCCAGGTCGTCGGTGAGGACCCGGCACTCGCCATAGAAGCGGTGGAACGCGGCCGCCAGGTCCTCGGCGTAGCGCGTGAGGCGGTGGGGGGCGCGCTGCCGCACGGCCAGCGCGACCAGCTCCTCCATGGCGGCGAGCTGGCGCAGCAGGGCCGCCTCCATCGGGTGGACGAGCAGCCCGAGGTCGGCCTGCTCGACCGGCACAGGCGTGAACCCCTGCTCCTGGCCCTGGCGGAGCACGCTCGAGATGCGGGCGTGGGCGTACTGGACGTAGTAGACCGGGTTGTCCATCGACTGGCGGGTGACCACGTCGATGTCGAGGTCGATCGCGGCGTCGGGCGAGTAGCGCAGCATCGTGTAGCGCGCGGCGTCCTTGCCGACCTCCTCGACCAGCTCGTCGAACAGGATGTAGTCGCCCGAGCGCTTGCTCATCCGCACCGGCTCGCCGCCCCGGAGCAGGTTCACGAACTGGAACACGAGGAACTCGACGGACTCGTCCCCGTGACCGAGGGCCCGGGCGATCGCGCGCATCCGGGGCCCGTACCCGTGGTGGTCGGCGCCCCAGACGTAGACCACCGTCTCGAAGCCGCGCTGGAACTTGTCGCGCATGTAGGCGGCGTCGGCCCCGAAGTAGGTCGGGATCCCGTTCGAGCGGACCAGGGGCCGGTCCTTGTCGTCGCCGAACGCGGTCGTGCGCAGGAACACGGCCCCGTCCCGGTCGTCCACCACCTCGAGCCGGCGGAGCTCCTCGACCGTGGTGAGGATGGCGCCCGACTCGTGGAGGGTGCGCTCGGAGAACCACACGTCGAAGTGGACGCCGAAGCGCTCGAGGGTGTCGCGGATGGAGACCAGCATCTGCCGGTAGGACCACTCGGTGATCAGCTCCCGGCGGGTGTCGGGGTCAAGGCCGGCGAGGGAGGCGCCGCGTTCGGCCTCGAGCGCCTTGGCCAGCTCCCCGATGTAGTCGCCCTTGTAGCCGTCCTCGGGCGGGTCGACCGGGCGCCCTAGCAGGGACAGGTAGGCGGCCTCGACGCTCTGGCCGAGCAGGTCGATCTGGCGGCCGGCGTCGTTGAAGTAATACTCGCGTTCCACCTCGTAGCCGCCGGCGTCGAGCAGGCGGGCGAGCGAGTCGCCCAGGGCGGCACCGCGGGCGTTGCCGACGTGCAGCGGGCCGGTCGGGTTGGCCGAGATGAACTCGACCTGCACCTTGCGGCCCTCACCGATCGCGACCCGGCCGAAGGCGTCGCCCGCTGCGACGACCCGGCGCACCAGGTCGGCGAACCAGCCCTGCGCGAGCCGCACGTTCACGAAGCCCGGCCCGGCCACCTCGACCCCGGCCACCCAGTCGGGGATCTCCAGATGGGCCACCATCGTCTCGGCCACCTTGCGGGGCGGGGCCTTGGCCGCCTTGGCGAGCACCAGGGCGACGTTGGTCGCCCAGTCGCCGTGCTCGGCCTGGCGGGGGCGCTCGAGCACCGGCGTGCCGACCGCGTCAGGGTCGAGGTCGAGCGCGCCGGCCTCGACGGCGCGGCGAAGGGCCCCAGCGAACAGGTCGGACAGCTCCCGCTGGACAGGCAGCACGGCGGCCGCGCTCATTGCAGCCCCGGGCTCGCGCCGTGGTAGTCCCGGCGGGTCAGCAGGTCCGCGACCAGGTCGAGGAGCTGGATCGGATCGAACGGCTTGGTCACGTACGCGGCCACCCCCAGCTCGCTGCCCCGTTTGACGTCGGTGTCCTGGGCCCGGGCGGACAGCAGGACGATCGGGACGGTCGGGCCGCCGGGCTGGTCCTTGAGCCGGCGGGAGACCTCCCAGCCGTCCAGTTTCGGCATCATGATATCGAGCAGCACGAGGTGCGGCTGGAACATCCCGAACGACGCGAGCGCCTCCTCACCGTCCGAGGCGATCTCGACCTCGTAGCCCTCGAGTTCGAGGTTGACCTTGAGCAACTGCTGGATGACCCGATCGTCATCAACGACCAGGATACGAGCATTGGTCATAAAGGGGACCCAGAGAGCGCAGGCGGAAACTTCGGGCGGCGAGCGGGGCGGGCGGGAGCATAGCACAGGGCCTCTAAGCAGCAGCTTCCATGACACGGACGCGATCACGTCCGGATTGGTAACGATACGCGCCGCCCCCCGCCCGGCACCACCCGCAACCCTGCCCACAATGTAGCGTGATCCTCTCGACCTGCCCGGAGCGGAACGGATGGACCGCCGAGCACATCCTCGTCATGCCCGAGCTGCTCGGACGCCCGATGACCCAGGGGAGGATGGCCCCAGGGGAGGATGGCCCCAGGGGAGGAGGTGCATCACCGCGACAAGGTTGCGGGTCCTCGCCTCCTTCCTTAGGATCGGGCTCCAGAGAAGCGTCAAAGAGGCCCGCGTAGCTCAGCGGAACAGAGCGTCTGCCTCCGGAGCAGAAGGCCGCAGGTTCGATTCCTGTCGCGGGCACCCAACTGGACATTGTGCGAACCTTGCCGTGCGGTGGTTGCCCGCCGGGACCCGGAACACCGGGATGATGGCTGCGCGGCTGGTCACCCGAACCTCGTGGACCAGCACGCCGATGAGCGCCTTGCGGGCCGGGGCAGGGCCAGCCTGGATCGTGGCGCGGAGCTGCTGGGTGAGCGCTGCCAGGTCGGCGGGAGTGGGCGGGGGGACTTGGGCGTTTGCGAGCAGCTCGCGGAGCTCGTCCTGGCGGCCGCGCAGGTCGGCGATCTTGGCGGCGAGGGTCTCCAGCCGCTTGCCACACTGCGTTTCCGGGAGGGTGCCCGCCTCGAAGGCGTCCAGGTAGCGTTCGATGGCGGCCTCGGCCTTGCCGATCTCGGTGGTAATCACGACCAGCTCGCCCTGGCAGTCAGCATGGAGCGGCCGGCCCCGTTCCGCAGGTACCAAGTGCGTGGGTCATCCACGATGGTGCGGACGGAGCCACATACGGAAGGAGCCGGCCGTGCCCAGTGTCTCGCATCTCGCCCCGACCCACCTCGGCTTGGACGTCCACAAGGACACCATCTCGGTGGCGATCCTCGCGCCGGACCGCGACGGTCCTGACGTCGAGCGGATCACCCACGACGAGGCGTCGGTGCGCAGGCTCGTTGGCCGCCTCGGCGATCCCCGGCTGCTGCGAGCCTGCTCCCAGCACCGGCCCGACCGGCTACGAGCTGGCCCGGCTGCTGCACAGCATGAGGGTTGGCTGCGAGGTGATCGCGCCCTCGCTGATCCCCAAGGCCCTGGGCGACCGGGTCAAGACCGATAAGCGCGACTGCCGCCGGCTGGCGCGGCTGCACCGGGCCGGGGAGCTGGTCGCGATCCGTATCCCCAGCATCGAGGAGGAGGCGGTCCGGGACCTGTGCCGCGCCCGCGGGGACATCGTCCAGGATCGCACCCGGGCCCGGCACCGCCTGTCGAAGTTCCTGCTGCGCCACGGCCGGCCCTGGCGGGGCGGGAACGCCTGGACGCTGACCCACGAGCGTTGGCTGCTGGCCCAGCGTTTCGACAACCTAGCCCTGGCTGCGACCTATGCGCACTACCGGGCGGTGCTGGACGCCCGCGACGCCCAGCTGCTCGCGATCGAGGCTGACCTGGCCGCCTGGCATGCCATCCCGCCGTTCGCTGCTGCCGTGCACCGCCTGGCCGCCTACCGGGGCAGCACCCGGCCGGGAGCGCTCACGCTGGCCAGCGAGGTCGGTGACTGGCGCCGGTTCGGTCGGGCGGCTGCGTTCGCCGGCTTCTGCGGCCTGGTGCCAAGCGAGTATTCCAGCGGGGCGTCGACCCGGCGGGGCCACATCACTAAGACCGGCAGCGCCCACCTGCGCGCGCAGCTGGTGGAGTCGGCCTCCCGCCTACCAGTACCGCCCCGCCGTCGGGCTCGGGCTGCGCGAACGCCAGCAGGGCTTGGACCCTCAGGTGGTGGCCCGGGCCTGGGCGGCCCAGCTGCGGCTGTGCGGCCGCTTCCGGCGCCTGGCCGCCCGCAAGGATTCCAAGAACGCGGTCGTCACCGCGGTCGCCCACCGAGCTCGCTGGGTTCCTGTGGGCGGAGCTGCTGGCGGCCTGACATGACCAGACCAGCGGGCACCTTGCTCGGCGCCAGGTGCCCGGTAGCTGCACGCCGCGCCGGGACGCCGCCGCTGCAGGACCGATCCCCGTGAGCACTATGCGACGGCCATGCCGGAGCGCGTTTCGTCAAGGGGCACCTTCCTGCGAGGAGCCGACCTGCGGTTTCGACCCGCGTCCAGCAGGGTGGCGGTCCGCCGATCCACCATGCCCCGGCGCGGCGTGCCGACCAGAGAGCCCGCCCACCCCCGATCCAGGACGGGCGCTTCCACCTCGCTGATGAACATGCCACCCGGAACCACGCGCGACGAGCGCTGTTCTCACCTGCACCAAAACCATGCCATCTACCAGGCAAAACAGTTCCCTTGACAAGCCGCTCCACATCAGTGCTCTGGTGCATAAGTTCGATCACGTATCCGCGTAGAGTCTTGGTTCTGTCAGGTTCGTTCGTTTGGCCCCACCAAGACGGCTCGAGATGGCCCCACCCCGTTACGGTTCGTGGCCTGTCCTCGTAACAATCGGTGACGGAACTGGCAACGGCGGATCTCCGGCTGCGCTCGCCCCGCCCGCCAGGGCAGAATGGCCGCATGGATCTCGGATTGCGCGACAGGGTCTACCTCGTGACCGGCGGCAGCCGCGGTCTTGGGTTCGCCGCGGCCCAGGCACTCATCGCAGACGGTGCCCGCGTCGTGCTCAGCGCGCCCCACGAGGCTTCGGCCTCTGCGGCCGCGGCCCGCCTCGCGCAAAACGCCGCCGCGGCTGACACCGCCACCTGGGTCGCCGCCGATAACGCCGATCCCGCCACCCCAGGCCGGCTGATCGCGGCCGCCAAGGACCGTTTTGGCCGCCTGGATGGTGCGCTGATCAGCGTGGGTGGAACGCCAACAGGGACCGTCGCGACCACGACGGACGAAGCGTGGCGGCTCGCGTTCGAAAGCGTCTTCCTCGGTGGCGTCCGGCTGGCGCGGGTTCTCGCGGCAGATCTGGGCGGCGTAAGCGAGGGCGGTACCGTGACCGGCTCCGTCACCGGGACGGGCGGCTCCCTCGTCTTCGTGCTGGCCTCGTCGGTGCGCGTGCCGCTCGCGGAACTCGCCATATCCAATGGGCTATTCCCAGGCCTCGCCGGCGTGGTGAAGACGCTCGCCGGCGAACTCGGCCCGGCCGGGATCCGGATCAACGGGCTGCTGCCCGTCAGGATCGCCACCGACAGGGTCCGTGAACTTGATGCCCTCAGCGGCGACCCTGATGAGGTGCGTGCCCGCCAGTCTGAGCACATCCCGCTGCGCAGGTACGGCGAGCCCGAGGAGTTCGGACGAGTTGCTGCGTTCCTGCTCTCCCCTGCCGCGTCCTTCATTACGGGCGCGATGATCCCGGTTGATGGCGGTGCCATCCCCTCGATCTGAGTACGCAGTCGCTGGCACCGCCCCAGGACCACGGTGTCGGGCGACTCCGTCAGTGAGCACAGCATCTGGGATGGCGCGTCTACGACACCGGAGCGGGACGGCGGTCATGAACGGTCACCGCGGAAATCGCATGGGCGGACGCCTCGTGGGACCATGTCGAGCTGTCCTGGTTGGGACGCTGTTCAGGCGCACCGGCTTCCTCACCGCAGAAACCATCCTTTGGCGAGCCCAGACCTTACGTTGCCATACTTCTGTAGCGGTGTAGTTAGCCGCCGCCTGGTCCCACCATGGCCCCGGCCCGCCGCCGGGGTCATTGGCATCCTGGACGGCAGCCGCTGCCTCGGGGCGGCGCGGTAGCGCCCTCGCCCGCCGGGGACGCTGCGCGTCGGGCGGAACGCCCGACCCGTGGCTTCGAACACCTCGGCCGGTGGCGCCCCCTCCGCCACCAGGGTCGCCACCCGCCGGAGCGCCGCCTGCTCCTCCGCAAGCCGCGCCAGCTCACCGCGATCCTTCGCGCGCGGCTGCTCGAGCTGGCCGGACATGCCCATCGCGTCAAGGTACCCCATAATCGCCGGTGTGCCGACGAGCCGAACGCGGGTGGTGCTGGCGGACGACGACGTCCTCCTGCGCGAGGGCCTGGCGGGCCTGCTCGAGCGCTCCGGCTTGGAGGTCGTGGGCCAGTCCGACAACTCCTCTGAGCTCATCTCGCTCGTTCGCGAGCATCGACCCAAGCTCGCGATCATCGACATAAGGATGCCGCCCACGCATACGAGCGAAGGTCTCGATGCCCCCGCGTGATCCGCTCGGTCGTCGATCCCGTGCTCGTCCAGACGCTCGCCGCCGCCAGCTGCGTCGAAGACCCGCTCGACGTCCTTTCGCCTCGCGAGCGCGAGGCGCTCTCGCTCATGGCCCACCCGCGCTCAAGCGCCGGCATCGCGCATCAGCTCTGGATCACCGACAGGGTCTCGGCAACGTGCCGGAATGTCTGGTTCATGGGCTTGTGACGCCGAGGAGGGCCAGGGGCCGGGTGACGTCGCGGGCGTTGCGGCGTACGGCGGCGATGTTGCGAGCGCCGCGGAGACGCAGGGTCCCGATGGCGACGGAATTTGCGCAAGCGTCGTCGACGGGTGGTACCGAGTGGTTCTCACCGCGGGCAGCCTTGTCATCCCGATCCTGGATGCCCGACGGAGCAGCTCGCTTCGCCACCGCCAGGTCGGCTAGATACTGAACCCACCCGCGATCACCCAGCGGGTCCCTCCAAGCCACGGGAGCAGCAGGATGGAGCAGCAAGCACGCGAGCAGGCGTTCATCAGTGCCCTGACCACCGAACAGTTCGTGCTCCAGGCCGCCCGCAGCGCCAACATCGGCGAGATGAGCGGGCGCGCCACCGTCTACATGGGGACCGTGTCGAGCACGCTGATCGCCTTGGGTTTCTGGCCCAGGTCGCCACCCGCCTGGACCCGTTTGTCGCCGCCGTGCTGCCGGCGGTGTTTCTCCTTGGTGAGTTCACCTTCTTTGCCCTGCTGCGCAACACCCTGGAGAACCTGGTGTTGTTGCGGCAGATGCAGCGGATCCGCGGCTTCTACCGCACCCTGGTGCCCGAGGCCGACCAGTTCTTCGGCCCAGCTGAGGAGGATGAGCGGTTCTCGGCTGCAATGGCGACGGTCGGGCTGCGGGCCTGGCCAGCGACGATGCTGTTCACCGGGGCCAGCGTCATCGCCACGATCAACAGCATCGTGGGCGGTGTCGGCTTGGCGCTGCTGGCCGCCAAGGTCGGTCACCTGGCGGCCAGCGCCGCGCTGCCGGTCGGCATCACCGCCGCCGTGGTCCTGTTCGGGCTGCACCTGCTCTATGAGCACCAGCGAGCCACCTACCTCGCACCGCAGCCTCAGGTCGAGCGGGGTCATCTTGACGCTGAATGAGCGGGGGATGGATCGCGGTGTTACCGTCGGGTGATGCCAGGTCTTAGGGTCGTATCGGGTGCGGTCGCCGCGGGCCTGGTCGCGGCGGGCGCGGCCGCTACCGCCCAGGCGGCGGTGCAGCATTCGCGGGTGGTCGCGGAAGTACAGCGCCGGCTTGCGGACACCACCTACCAACGGCTGGGCGACATCGGCACCGTTGACGCGCTGAGCGTGTTGCCACTGGTCGACCGGCGTGTGCAGCGGCCCGGACTGCGGGGCGAGCCTGGCGTCTCCTACCTGGTGCGCGCCGGCAGGGAGGTGCTGCTCTTCGACACCGGCCTGAACCTGTTTGGCCGCTCCCGCTCCGCCCTGGTCGACAACGCTGAGGCGCTGGGCGTGGACCTCGCCCAGGTGCCGGCGGTCGTGTTGTCGCACCAGCATGACGATCACGTCGGTGGGGTCCGGGCCCGGCGGGCAGGCTCCTTTGCGTTCTCCGGCGACCCGATCGAGCCACCAGGCCTGCTTGCCTACGCCCCCGTGCACCTGCAGCACCCCTCCGCTGAGGTGCGGGTGACGACCCGAGCGACGGTGCTCGCGCCTGGCATCGCGTTGCTCCCGCCGCTTCCGGCCGCGCTGTTTTGGGACGGCGCGCCCGTGCTGGAGCAGGCGCTGGTCGTCAACGTCCGCGGCGTGGGGCTGGTCCTGGTGTCGGGCTGCGGGCATCCCGGTGCGGCAGCGATGCTCAACGTGGCGCAGGAGGTGCTTGACGTCTCGCTGCACGGCGTCATCGGTGGACTACACCTGCCGGTGCGTCCTTGGCCGAGGCATCTGCCGCAGGCACTGACCGGGTCGCCGCGACCACCATGGCGACCGTTGTCGGAGCCCGACATTGATGTTGCGGTGACGCGGCTGCGTGCGGCTGGGGTGTCGCTGGTGGCGGTGAGCGGGCACGACAGCACGCCCCACACCATGAGCCGGTTCGCGGCGGCGTTCGGTGCGGGCTTCCGGGAGGTCCAGGTCGGTGACGAAATCCGCGTCGAGGGCCGCCAGTAGGGTTACGGGCAGGCTGGCGCTCACCGCAGGGTATTGCGGGCCGACGCTCGCCCGGCACCTGCGCGACCTGTGGGTCCACAGCGCTCGGTGCTCAACCATCCGTCTCCGCCTCTGGCGGTTGGGGGTTCGAATCCTCGCGGCGCGCACCAACGCCCAAGGTCAGCGCTCCAGAACGCTTGCTTTTCTTGCCTGGCCGGTAGACCGGTGGTAGTTCAGTCGTAGACGGCACGGACCATTCGGGCGCTGAGATTCTGGGCGAGGCGTCGGGTCCCAGCGCGACCGAGAGGGAGTGATCATGCAACAGCACCCTCGACCTGACAGGCCGATGCCGAGCGAGTCGTTCCCGACCGACCCCTCCGGGCTACCGGAGGCCACCCGGCCGGCGCTGCTGGAGCTGGCCGACGGCGACACGTTCGACCTGCGGATCGGTCCGGTCGCCAAGCGCCTTGGCGACACGACCGTGCGGATGCTGGGCTACAACAGCTCCATCCCCGGCCCCACCATCAAGGTCCAACAGGGCTCCGAGGTGATTGTCAACGTCACCAACCAGGGCGACCTGGAGGCGACCGTCCACTGGCACGGGCTGCGCCTGGAAAACCGCTACGACGGCGTGCCGCACGAGACCCAGACGCCGATCCCGGTCGGCGGGGAGTTCACCTACCGCATCCGGTTCCCCGACCCGGGCCTGTACTGGTACCACCCCCACATCCGCGAGGACTACACCCAGGAGCTGGGCCTGTACGGCAACATCCTCGTGGTCCCCGCCGAGCCCGACTACTGGCCGCCGGCCAACCGCGAGGTCGTCCTCACCCTGGACGACCTGCTGCTCGAGGACGGCAAGGTCGCGCCGTTCAGCCCCTCGGAGACCACCCACACGGCGATGGGCCGGTTCGGCAACCTGCTGCTGACCAGCGGCCAGCCCGACCTCCAGCTCACCGCCATGGCCGGTGAGGTGGTGCGGCTGTGGCTGACCAACACCGCCAACACCCGGGTGTTCAACGTGGCGCTGCCGGGTGCTCGCATGAAGCTGGTCGGCGGCGACAGCGGCCGCTACGAGCACCAGGAGTTCGTCACCGAGGTGCTGCTGGCACCCTCGGAGCGGGCCGTGGTCGACGTGCTGATCGAGCAGCCGGGGCAGCTGACCCTGGAGCACCACACTCCCGACCGGGTCTACCCGATGGCGTCGATCACGGTGGGCGAGGAGCGGGCGGCGCCGTCGCTGGCCGACCAGTTTGAGGTGCTGCGCAGCGCGCCGGAGCTGGAGGCCGAGCGGGAACGTCTCGATGCGTACTTGGCAGCCCCGCCGGACAAGACCCTGGCGCTGGTCGCCGAGATGGATGATCTCGGCGCCCCGCAGGACGGCGGAGGCTCGGTGGTGTACGCCTGTCCGATGCACCCGGAGGTCACCAGCGAGGAGCAAGGCCGATGTCCCAAGTGCGGCATGAAGCTGCTCGCGGCCCAGGTCGTCACCCAGCCGGCGGCCGGCCACCCCGCTGCGGTGGAGCATGACACCGGACACGGCCCCCACGACCACCACGCTGAGGGCCGCGGGCACGGCGAGGGCCACGGCCATGGCGCGGCTGATGGCATCGAGTGGGAAGACGACATGGTGGAGGTCAACCGGCGGACTACCGCCGCCAACATGCGCTGGAAGTTCGTCGATCGGACCGCCGGTGCCGACAGCGCCGCGATCGACTGGCGGTTTACGGTCGGGGATCGGGTGAAGATCCGGTTGGTCAACGAGATGGACTCCGATCATCCCATGCACCATCCCTTCCATCTCCACGGAGCCGGCCGCTTTCTGGTGCTTTCTCGGGATGGGGTGGTGGAGCCCAAGCTGGTGTGGAAGGACACGGTGCTGGTCCGGACCGGGCAGACCGTCGACATCCTGTTCGATGTCAGCAACCCGGGCCTGTGGATGGCGCACTGCCACATCGCCGAGCACATGCAAAGCGGCATGATGTTCAGCTTCACCGTGGCCCGCGACCCGGAGGCGGGTCGACCATGAGCAACACGCAGCACTCCCCTGACACACCAGGCGATCGGTTGCTGGACGTGGTTGTGGTCGGCGGCAGCCAGACCGGCCTGGCCATGGCCTGGCACCTGGCACGGCAGGGACTGCGGTTTGTGGTGCTGGAGGCCGGCCCCGAGCTGGGGCACACCTGGCGCTCGCGCTGGGATTCACTGAAGCTGTTCACCCCAGCCCAGTACGACGCCCTGCCGGGCATGGCATTCCCCGCCCCGGCCGACACCTACCCGACCAAAGACCCGGTCGCCGACTACCTGCAGGCCTACGCGAACGCCGCCGACCTGCCGGTCCGGCTCAACGCCAAGGTGAGCGGACTCCGGCAGCTCGGGGAGGGCTTCGAAGTCCGCACCGCCGACGAGACCTACCACGCCCGCCAGGTGGTGGTGGCGACCGGGCCGTTCCAGGTCCCCTTCGTCCCACCAGCGGCCCGACGGCTGGACGCCTCGGTGACCCAGGTCCACAGCGCCGACTACCGCAGCCCGCAGGCTCTACCCGACGGTCCGGTGCTGGTCGTCGGCGGCGGCAACTCCGGCATGCAGATCGCCGAGGAGCTGGCCGCCACCCGCCAGGTGGACCTGTCGGTCGGTGCCAAGTATCCGATGCTGCCGCAGCGGCTGGGTGGCGAGGACCTGTTCTGGTGGCTCACCCGGCTCGGCCTCATGCGAGTAACGGCCGCCTCCCGGCTCGGCCGGCGGGTGCAGGCCCGCGGGGAGTTCGTGATCGGCACCAACCGGCGCAAGCTCAAGCGAGCAGGGGTCAGGTTTGGGCCGCGGCTGGTCGACGCCGAGGGGCGCACCGTCCGGTTCGCCGATGGCAGCACGCTGGATGTCGGCGTGGTGGTCTGGGCGACCGGCTACCGGTCCGACTACGCCTGGATCCACATCCCCGGCGTGGTGGACGACGGCCACGTCCAACATCGGCGTGGTGTCACCAACGTGCCCGGCCTGTACTTCCTCGGCCTGTCCTGGCAGCACACCCGCGGGTCGGCCCTGCTCGGCTTCGTCGACGACGACGCCGCCTACCTCGCCGACCGCATCGCCAGCTATCAGCACGCCACCGCTGGCGCCGAAGCCGCCACGCAGCAGCCGTCTGGCTGACCAGGGTCCCGCATCACCGCATTCAATTGGGTGCGTTGGGTGCGGCTCAGTTGAAGGGAGTCGTCACGCGGCGGGGATGACGCCGTTGGCGTAGCGCGCTTGGTGTGTTCGTCGTTTCTCTTGGGCGAGGTGGTAGCGCCAGTACTCGGTCAAGTCGCCGTTGCCATGTAGGGCCCGGAGCTTGAGGATCGCCTCCGCGCCGGGCAGCCCCCAGCGTGCGCCGGTGAGGTCCATGCGGTCGTTGACCAGGTGCCGGCAGGCGCCCTCGATGACAACGCCGGTGGCGATCGGCCAGCCGCATTCCAGCGCGGTCGCGTAGTCCAGGTAGGGCCGCTTGCTGGTCAGGTAGTTGGCGCAGGTGTCGGCGTTGCGGCGCTGGCCGGCGGTAAGGCCGGCCCAGGTGGCCTTGCGGCGGATCGCACCGGCCACGTCGCTGCTGCGCCCTTGGAGGATCCGCAGCGCGTGGGTGCGCACCCACGGCTTGGCGTGGGGGTCGCCCTCGTCAAAGCAGCACCAGGCCGCCCGCCACAGGTACTCCAGCACGTGGACGAAGTCGACCACGACGGTCACGCGCACCCCGCGCGCTTGGGCTTCGGCGCGGATGCGGTCGAGCTGGTGGGTGTTGCCGTCGACCAGGGCGACCCAGGTCCGGTGGTGGTTGGGGTCGCGCCGGTCCGCCTCGTCGAACACCGCCGCGATGACCCAGGCGGCGTCGGCGACGACACTGGCCACAAGCCACTTCGAACGCGCCTTCGGCCCTGCGGCGCGCTGATCGTCGCCGCTGGCGAGGATGTCACCCGAGGCGCGAGGCGCCGGCGCGCAGTCATAGACGGCACCGACCTCGGCCATCCGCTTCCGGTTGCGCTGCTCCCCTTTGGACAACCGCGTGGTCAGCTTCTGGGTGGTCTTGGCCGCTGTCTTCCGCGTCGTGGCCCGCAGCCCCTCCGGCCGCATCACGATGCCCTTGCCGTCACAGCTTCCCACCAGCACATTCCCGACCGCGCTCAGGTGCCTTGGCCGCTGGGCGTAGAAGTCGTCGAAGTCACAGGCGGCCCGTTCGGCGAGCTGCTGCACCACACGCTTGCCCAGCCGCTGCCCCGTGGCCCGCTGGACCGCCTCGACCGCGGTGTCGAACGAGCCGCGTGCGCTCTCGACGGCCGCCAGCCGCCGAAGCCCATGGGAGTGCTTCTCGGTGGGCAGGTTCAGCACCCCATCGGCCGGGTGCAGGTTGCCGTACCCGCGGCGACGGTAGGCGATCCGCTCGACGCTCACCGCACCAAACACCGTCGCCAGCCTGCGCTGGTGTCCCGCCTCGGCGCTGCCCCGCACCACGCCATCGGCGCCCACCACCCCGTCCAGCCTGCGCTCCCGCTGCGCCCGCAGGTCCAGATGGTCCTCCCAGCAGCTGCCGGAACAGCTCCCGGCCCTCGACCTGGAGCCGTTCCCCCAGCTCCGCGTGCGTCAGGCCCGCCGATTCCTCACCGTCCAGCCAAGACACCACCGTCTCGAAGCGGTCACACGACCCGCTGAACGGCCCACCTGAGGTCTCCAACGCGTAGGCTTCCACCAGGCTCCTTCTCGTTGTCCACGTTCTGGTTCGACACCCAAGAACGTAGCGAGAAGGAGCCCCTCAAGCGCCCCCACCAACCACCCAGCCCACCACCGGGACTCCGACGCCGTCAGGTCCCTTCAACTGAGCCGCACCCAACTCATAATCCGCCGGTCGCAGGTTCGAGGCCTGCCGGGCCCACTACCTCTGAACAGCGCTGTTGCCGCTTGTAGGGCGACCGGCGGGGTGACCAGGAACAGCGCCTGAGACGACAGGCGGCGTGAGGGCGACGATGAGGGCAGCCCTGGGCGTGCCCTTGGCGGAAGCGTCCTGACCGGCTGGTGGCTGACAAGGGCTACAGCTACAGCAGCGTGCGCGCCGAGCTGCGACGGCGTGGCGTCGGCGTGGTGATCCCGACCCGGGCCGACCAGCCTCGCCTCTCCGGCTTCGACAAGGTCGCCTACCGGGACCGTAACCGGGTGGAGCGCAGCGTGGGCCGGCTCAAGCAGTTCCGCCGGATCGCACCCGCTACGACAGGCTCGCGGTCAACTGCCTGGCGTGGGTCATCCTCCACGTCATTCTGATCTGGCCATGACCCTTTGCGGACACACCGCAGGCGTTGGCGTTGGCCCGCGGGCGTGTGTGTGTCAGTTGGTGACGTTCGGGGGAGCGGCCAGCGTGTCGCCCGAGCGGGTCCGCCGATAGAGCACCGAACGGCCGACGCGGGACCGGGCGGCCAAGCCGCAGCCGAGCAGGACCGACAGGTGCTGGCTGACCGCGCCCGGCGTGACCGACAGGCGGCGGGCGAGCGCCGTGGTGGAGATCGGCTCGGCCAGGGCGACGAGCAGCTCAGCGCGGGTCCGTCCCACGAGGGCGGCCAGGGCGTCCGGGGCTGGTGATCCTCCGGTCTCCCACAGGGTGGCGATCCCGCGGGCTGGATAGGTGATGGTGGGCTGATACGGTTGGATCATCTTGCGCACGGTGGGCCAGCACATCGCGCCCGGCGCCAGCAGGAGCCCTTCCCCCGACAGTCGGCCCGAGTGGTCGTGCGGGTCCCAGACCGACAGCCGATCACCGTGCCAGGTGACGGTTTCGTGCAAGTCGTCGAACACTGCGCGGGCGCCGCCTGTCGCCAGGCGCCGGGAACGCCAGAGGACGTCGGCCTCCAGCAATGCCTGGATCCGCGGCCAGTAGTCGGCGAGCGCGAGATCCCAGTACGCCTGAAGAGTGTCGGCGATGCGGTGGGCGGCGCCGGCGGGGTCGTCACGGATACGCTGCGCGATCGGTGGCGGCACACCGGCAACCTCCGCTGTCTCGGTGACCACACGGTCGGGGGGTGTGCGCCGTACCTGCTCCAGCTCGTCGGCGAGGTCCGGCAAGGGAGACGACGGCGGCGGGGTGAGAAAGTCGGCGGTGTCCCCGCGCAGCGGCACCAGGGCGAACAGCTCCGACAGGTCGAGATCGGTCAGGAGCGGTCGCACTGTCCGAACCCATGGGAGATGCAGGGCGTGCTGCGACGGTGCACGCAGCACGATCAGACTGAGCACCAGTTCCCACAGGGCAGAGAAGGCGAACCGGATCCGGGCGACGTCGTCCGGGGTGAATCTCCACTCGATCACGCGTCCTCACCTTTTAGCTCTGGCTAAAAGTATCGCTCGATGGACAAGCCGCGTCCAGAGTCGACCGCATGACGACGGCGGAGATGCCGGACACCGAGAGGATTGTCATGGGAAGCGTTCTGTTGGACGTCTCGATGTCGCTGGACGGCTTCATCGCCGGGCCGAACGTCGGCGTCGGGCTGCCGCTGGGTGAGGGCGGTGAGCGGCTCCACGACTGGATGTCCAGCGCCGATCCCGATCGAGCCGGCGACTGGCACCGAACGGGAGCGAGCGACCTCGACGCCGAGGTCAAGCAGGAGCTGTTGGTCACGACCGGAGCCGTCGTGATGGGCAGGCGGACGTTCGACGTGGGCGTGGGGCCATGGGGGGACACCCCCTTCCCGGTGCCCTGCTTTGTGCTCACCCATGAGGCTCGAGACCCGCTCGTCAAGGAGAGCGGAACGTTCACCTTCGTCACCGACGGCATCCAAGGTGCACTGCGGCGAGCCCAGGCCGCCGCGGGCGGCAAGCACGTCAGCCTCATGGGTGCGGACCTCGCCCAGCAGGTTCTCAGCGCCGGCCTGCTCGACGAGCTGCACATTCACCTCGCGCCCGTGCTGATCGGTGCAGGTACCCGCCTCTTCGACAACCTCGGTAGCAACCACATCGAGCTGGAGCGCACCAGGCTGATCGAGTCCCCGCTCGCCACGCATCTGACATTCCGCGTCGTACGGCGAGCGGTCGCGGCGGCGGCCGGTCGCGCTGGCCGGTGACCAGGGCTACTCGTATCCCAGCGCGAGGACCGCGCTGCGCCACCCGGGCATCCTCGCGGTGATCCCCACCAGGTCCAACAGCCAAGCTAGGCGGACTTCGACCGGCAGCGGGGGCTGACCATTTCGTTGTGGACGGCCTGCCTGTTCGGCGGCTCGGCGCTGGGCCCGATCGTTAGTGGGGTCATGTTGGAGTACTTCTGGTGGGCTCGGTGTTCCTGCTGGGTGTGCCGGTCATGGTGCTGCTGCTGGTGACCGGCCCATGCTGGCCGGGTTGGTGTGCTCTGCGGTCGCCCTGCTCGTGCTGACGCAGGCTGGCAGGTCGGGCTGGTTGTTGACCGTGGTGGTTTGCGTCGCCGTGGCCGCCTTCGGTGTGGGACCGTTGTTCGCGCTCGGCACCGGCATGGTCGTCGGGTCCGCCCCGCCGGAGAGGGCCGGGTCTGCGGCGTCGCTGTCGGAGACCAGCAACGTGTTCGGCTCCACCCTGGGTCTGGCCATCCTGGGCAGTGTCGGAGCGGCTGTCTACCGCAGTGGGATGGCCGACACCACGCTGGCGGGCGTCCCGGGCGCAGTCGCCGAGGCCGCCCGCCTCAGCCTGCCGCTATCCGGGCCGCCCGCCCGGTGAGGTAGCGCTGTTCGGGCAGGCTTCTGGTGCGCCTGGCGGCGCGCTGGTAGCTGGCCTTCGCCGCTGGCATGTCTCCGGCCAGCTCCAGCAGGTGCGCCCGCACCGCGTCGAGCCGGTGCTGGCCGGAGAGTGCTTCCTCCAAAGTGGACAACAGATCCAGTCCGGCTTGCGGGCCTTTGACCATGGCCAGCGCGACCGCGTGATTGAGCCGCACCATGGGATTGGGCGCCATCCGTTCCAGCAGGCTGTAGAGGGCCAGGATCTGCGGCCAGTCCGTCTCCTGGGCCGTCGGGGCCTCGGCGTGCACCGCGGCAATGGCGGCCTGCAGCTGATACGGCCCCAGTGGCCCGTGCGAGAGCGTCCCGCTGACCAGGGAGATGCCTTCGGCGATGGACCGCTGGTCCCAGCGGGAACGGTCCTGTTCGGACAGGGGGATGAGGCCGCCGTCACCGGCGGTGCGGGTGGCGCGGCGGGCGTCGGTCAGCAGCATCAGCGCCAGCAGCCCGGTCACCTCACCGTCGTGCGGCAGTATTTGGCGCAGCGTCCGGGTGAGCCGGATCGCCTCGCCGGTCAGGCCGGTATCGATCAGCTGCGGCCCGGAGGTGGTGGTGTAACCCTCGTTGAAGATCAGGTACAGGACCTGCAGGACCACCCGCAGCCGCTGCGCCTGCTCGGCCGGCAGCGGAAGGGTGAACGTGGCCCCCGCGGCCTTGATGGCCTGCTTGGCCCGGCTGATCCGCTGGGCCATCGTGGCCTCCGGCACCAGGAACGCCCGGGCGATCTGCGCGGTGCTCAGCCCACCGGCCGCGCGCAGCGTCAGCGCCACCTGCGACGGCGCTGACAGCGCCGGGTGGCAGCACAGCAGCAGCAGTTTCAGCGTGTCATCGGTGCCGGGGACCTCCGCCTGGCCCGCCGGTGCAATTGCCGCCACGGTTTCCTCGCGGCGCCGGCGGGCGTCGTCGCTGCGCCACTGGTCCACCAGCCGCCGCGATGCCACGGTGACCAGCCAGCCGCGCGGGTTGCCCGGCACGCCGTCGTGTGGCCACTGCTGGGCCGCGGCGAGCAGTGCTTCCTGCACCGCGTCCTCAGCCTCGCTGAACTGGCCGTAGCGGTCGATAAGGGTGCCGAGGACCTGCGGCACGAGATCGCGCAGCAGATCCTCGGGCGGACCGGAAGCCGTCACATCTCCGTCCCCGTCTCATCCATGATCGCGCGGACCTCCATGGCGCCAAACCGCGCATCCGGCCAGCGGGCGGCAATGTCCAGGGCACGTTGCTCGGTCTCCACATCCACGATGAGGTACCCGGCCAGCTGTTCCTTAGCCTCAGCGAACGGCCCATCGATCGTCACCGGCAGCCCATCACGGACCCGCACGGTCTTGGTGTTCGACGGGTGTCCCAGCGCCTGGCCGCCGAGAAACTCCCCGGTCTCCCTCAGCTCAGCTACGATCTTATCGACGTCGGCCATGATGCCGTCGCGTTCCTGCGCAGACAGCGACTCCAGGAAATCGGCGTTGTTCCGGATCAGCAGAATGTACTTCATGTCATCTCCCTCTTGAGGTGTGCCTCTGCCAAGAGGCCGGAGCTGCCGCAGCGTGCTCTGGTCCATCCAACCCACCCGTGGCGGGCCCTTATCGCTACCCGGTAGTCCAAGAGCCGGACGCTCGGCCTGTCCACGCCAAGCCACTCGTGTGGGAGGAAGACGACGCGCACAGGCAGGCCCAGCATCAGTTGCCCGGAACGCAGCGGGCAAGGCCGCCTGAGACCCAACCGTCACATCCATCAACCGGCACAGGCCCGATCCTCTCGGCAATCCACTGCCCGACGAGCATCTCCACCCCGTCGGTCCTCCCAGACGGTCAACGCCGGTAACACAGCCTCCCGCCACCCTGAAACTGGCCATCTGCGCGCCACGGTAACGCTGCGGTCAACGGACGCAGCCCACCCTCGCGGTCGGATCAGTCAGGGTGTCCGTGATGCTCGCCCTGGCTTGGCGCAACGCAGTAGCGCCGCCGCGCGCCCCACACCCGGCTGATGCTGGTGACAGATGACGGTTGACCAAATGTTGAAGTTGGTCGTACAGTAGGTGCAACGGCGTCGATGACAGGAGCGCGTCATGAGCAACCAGACCGTGTTGATCTCCGGAGCCGGCATCGCCGGGCCGACGCTGGCGTACTGGCTGGCGCGGCACGGATTCCATCCCACCGTCGTCGAACACGCGGGGGCGCTGCGGTCCAGCGGAAGTCCAGTGGACGTCAGAGGGCGGGCCGTGGACGTGGCCGAGCGGATGGGCGTCATGCCACGCATCCGCGACGCCGGCACGCACGTAACGGACATGAGTTTCGTCAACGCCACGGGCCGGCGCGTCGGCAGGGTCAACATGCGGGCCCTGCAACGAGCGGCCGGCAGCCGCGAGGTTGAGCTGCCACGCGGCGACCTCGCGTCGATCCTGTACCAGGCGAGTCGGGACCAGGCCGACGCCGTTTCGACCTGGTGATCGGCGCCGACGGGCTGCACTCGGCGGTGCGTCGGTTGGCATTCGGGCCGGAATCCGACTTCGTCCACCACATGGGCCTCTACGTCGCGACCATGCGGCTGGATGGTCTGGATGGTCTGATCGAACGGGGGCGGGAGGTCATCATGCACAACACCCCCGGCAGGGCGGTCGCCATCCACCCGTCGCGCGGCGACGCCCTGGCGTTCTTCGCGTTCCGAAGCCCGGCGGTGCCGGACTTCGACCCCCACGACACCGCCCAGCACAAGCGGCTGCTGGCCGCCGCGTTCGCGGACGGCTCCTGGCGGGTGCCCGAGCTGCTGCGCCGCATCCACGCCGCCGATGACCTCTACTTCGACTCCGTGAGCCGAGTGCGTCTGCGCCCCTGGGGGCACGGCCGGGTCGCGCTACTCGGTGACGCCGCGTCCTGCGTATCGCTGTTCGGGGACGGCTCCACCCTGGCCATGGCGGGGGCGTTCACCCTCGCCGACGAGCTGGCGGCCAATCCCGGCGACCACCGGTTGGCCTTCCGCCGCTACGAGGCCAGGCACCGGACCCTGGTGGACCCCAAGCAGCGGAACCTCGCGCGGGGCGCCTCGCTGCTCATCCCGGCGACGCGGCGCGGCATCCTGGCCCGGAACCTGGTCACCCGGCTGTGGCCGCTGGGAGCCGCCGCCGGATGGCTGCGGCGCCGCCCTGCCCCTGTGAGTTGACGAAAACTCGAACTTGGTCATATGGTGGGTGCATGAGCGCGACCGTCGACCGGCTCCGAGACCCGCGGCAGCGGCAGGAACGTGCCACGCGGATCCTCGACGTGGCGGCAGCGTTGCTGCTGCGACACGGCTACCGGCGGGTGACCGTCGACGACGTGGCCGCCGGCGCCGACATCGGCAAGGGCACCGTCTACCTGCACTGGAAGAGCCGCGAGGAGCTGTTCACCGCCGTCTTCGAGCGGGAGGTGCTCCACGCGATCGGCGAGCTGCTGCAGGCGCTGCGCCAGGATCCGCAGCTGTGCCTGCTGCACCGCTTCGCCCGCGCGTACTTCCTGGCGATCATGAACCGGCCGCTCCTGCAAGGGTTCGTCCTGGGCGACGCCGACCTGCTGGGCAAGCTGGCCCAACCCCGCGGCAGTGCCCGCGACGACCGGCACCGCCTGCTGTCCCGCACCTACTTCGAGCTGCTCGCCGAGCACGGCCTGCTGCGCGACGATCTGGACGTCGACGCGATCGCCTACGCGTTCCAGGCCACGTTCGAAGGGTTCCTGCAGGCGGAGGCGGCCGCCGCAGCACCGACGACCGCCGGCCACGCCGCGGCCGGCCTGGACCAGCGGGCGGACCTGCTCGCACGGACCGTCCAGCGGGCGTTCGAGAGCGGGCGCACGATCCCTCGCCGCGCGCAGCAGTCTCTCGCGACCGCCGTCATCGACCTGCTCACCGACCTCACCGACGCCGACCGCGACGACCTCGGCATCGCCGAAGCCTGACAGGGCAGGTTGGCCGCGCTCATCGCCGGGGCTTGGTCACGCGAATTCGCTACTGAAGTCACTGACGCCTGCTGGGGAGCGTGGCACGCTGGCTTCGGCAGACCTGACCAATCGAGCAGGGTGTCGGTCGTCAGCACCGGGACGGTCGAGATCCACCCGGAGCATGCCTTCGGCAGCACAAAGCCGCTGTACTGGTGGCTGCTGACGTCCCGCGGCCGGTCAACGCCTACGTCGTCGAGCATGCCAGGGGGCTCATCCTGTTCGACACCGGGCAGGACCGCGCTTCGGTCACCGACGACTCGAACTTCCCCGCTGGCTTCACGGGATTCCTCTTCCGGCTCAACCACAACATTCCGCCGGCGAGCCAGGCACCCTGGCAGCTCACCGAGGACGGGAGACGATGAGCGGCGGAGGGGGTCTTCGCGGACACCACGATGTCGCTGGACGGGTTCATCATGGGCATCGGCTGATCCTTGACACGTACATCCGCCGCAGCTAGAGGCAGCACCGAACGTCTGGTCGCCGCAGGAGGGTGAGCCGACATTGAACCAACAGTCGCCTTGGTCCGCCTTCGAGCAGTCGGCGCCGCAGCTTGCCACCCACGGGCGTGGGCTCATCGAGCGGTTCGGCTTCGTCTTGCTTGGAACGATTCGCGGTGATGGGACACCTCGGATCAGCCCCGTTGAGGTCCACCTGGTCAACGGCCACCTGATGCTCGCCATGATCCCGCACACCCACAAGGCGCGAGACGTGCAGCGCGATCCCCGCATCGTCCTGCAAACGCCCGTGACCCATGCGGGCGACCCAGGCGACGAGCTGAAGCTGCGCGGCCGCGCCGTCGAGGTCGACACCGAGCAGAGGGAGGCGACCGCGGATGCGATCCAGGCAAGCAGCGGATGGCGTCCGGAGTCGTCGTGGCTCTTCCTGTCAGTGGTGGTGGAGGACGCGGCCTACTTGGGCTGGGAGAAGGGGGAGATGCTGCTGCTGCGTTGGGACCACGAGCGTGGGCTGCGGAGGCCAGAGCGACGCCGCCTCGACGTCCCTGCCGGAAGGTACAAGCCCGTTGAGGCATGAACCATCGACCGAGGCAGATGAGCAGGCCGCGATCGACGCCGACCAGATCCAGGCGACCGGCATCCGGTATGCCAGCAAACGGCGCTGATCCAGCCGCCGACTGTTGGGCTTCGGCACCGACTGTTGGGCTTCGGCACCGACGGAGCCCTGCCTGGATGGGGGACTTGAGGTCAGCGCGACCGTGCTTACTCGACCCTTGGGCCGCCGTCATCCGGCCGCGAGGTTCGCCACCTTCCTGGCCCCCAGCATGCTGCCCACCTACCAGCCAGGCCGCCGGCTGGACCAGCCTCACCCAGACCGCTGCCGGCCCCTGACGCCCTGCGCGGTGGAGGAGGATGCGTCGGAGGCGGCTGCGGCCTGGCGGAGCCGTCCCAGCACGTGGTCGAGGGTGCTGACGAAGCTGGCCAGATCGGCGGCAGGGACGTCACCGAGCAGCAACCGGGCACCCTCCTGATAGTCGGCATGCAGCTTGGCCGCGGCCGCCGCACCTTGCTCGGTGAGGGCGACCAGCGTCGCCCGCCGGTCGGTTGGGTGCCGGCCCCGAGTCACATACCCGCCGGCTTCCAGCGCGTCCAGCAGCCCGGTCACGTTGCGTGGGGTGACCCGCAGCGCCTGGCTGAGCGCCCGCTGGGTCACCGGGCCCTGCTGATGCAGCTGCCAGATCACCGCGGCGCGGGCCCGGGTCAGGCCGCGGTCGAGCAGCCCCAGCTCCATCTGCTCGCCCAGCAGCACCGCCAGCTCGAACAGCCGCATCAGCGCGTCGTGCGCCATCGCTGATGCGAGAGAAGATTCATTGTGTATTTTCTTCACTATGTTGTATCCTCCGGGTTCATCGTAACCCATCCCACGCAAGGCAGGACTCACAGGCGAGGTGGACGCATGACGGACGTTGCCGGTCGGATCGTGGTCTCCGGCCTGAGGAAGACCTACGGCGGCACCACGGCGGTCGACGACCTGAGCCTCACCGTGGAACCAGGCACGATCACCGGGTTCCTCGGCCCCAACGGCGCTGGCAAGACCACCACCCTGCGCATGCTGCTCGGCCTGGTCACCCCGGACGCCGGCACCGCCACCATCAGCGGCCGCAGCTACACCGCCCTGCCGGTCCCCAACGACGAGGTCGGCGCGGTACTGGACGCAGCAGGCTTCCACCCTGCCCGCAGTGGCAGCAACCACCTGCGCGTCTACTGCACCGTCAACGGCTACCCGCCCGCTCGCGCCGACCAGGTCCTGGCGCTCGTCGGGTTGACCGGCGCGAGCCGCCGACCGGTGGGTGGCTACTCGCTCGGGATGCGCCAACGGCTCGCGCTGGCCACCGCGCTGCTCGGCGACCCCCGCGTGCTGGTCCTGGATGAACCCGCCAACGGCCTTGACCCCGAAGGCATCGCCTGGCTACGCCGGCTGCTGCGCGAGCTCGCCGATCAGGGTCGCACCGTGCTGGTCTCCAGCCACGTGCTGTCCGAAGTCCAGCAGCTCGTCGACCACGTGGTCATCCTCCACAAGGGCCGCCTCGTCCGCCAGGGCACCCTGGCCGAACTCTCCGATCGGCATGGGCGGGTGGTGTCGGTTCGCACCCCGCAGCCCGACCGACTTCTCGCCGCGCTCGCCGGGACGGGAGTCGACAGGGCGCGGATCCAGCGGACCGGGCCGGACAGCCTGCAGGTCATCGGCTTGCAGGCCGCCGAGGTCGGCCATCTCGCATTCCTCGAGCGGGTCGAGTTGCACGAGCTGGCCGTCGGACGCAGCGACCTCGAGCAGGCCTTCTTCGCACTGACCGGCCAGACCGGCCAGCAACCAGCCCTCGTGCTCAAGGAGGTGAGCTGACATGCGCCGCCTGGTCGCCGCCGAGTTCCACAAGCTGTTCACCACCCGGCTGTGGCTGTGGCTACTGCTCGGCTCGATCGCGCTGACCGCGCTGTACGCCAGTCTTGCCATCGCGTTTGGCGATTCCCCAGACAACCCGACCCCGCCACTGTCAAGCCCGGGCGGGCAGCGTACCGTGTTCTCCGTCGGCCAGGGCGCCGGCACGCTGCTGGCCGTGCTGGCCGCCATCGGCCTCACCGGGGAGTTCCGGCACAAGACGGCAACCCCGACCTTCCTGGCGACCCCGCGGCGTGGCCGGGTCGTGCTCGCCAAGCTGGTCACCTACGGGCTGGTCGGTGTCGGCTACGCGCTGGTCTGCGTCGCGGTCACGGTTGCGGTCGCGCTGCCATGGCTTGGCGCCAAGGGCATCGACGTGCCGCTGTCCAGCAACGGCATCCCGGCCACGCTGGCCGGCGTCGTCGCCGCGGTCGCGATCTTCGGCCTGATCGGGGTGGGGCTGGGGGCTCTGCTCCGCGACCAGGTCGCCACCGTGGTGGGGCTGCTGGTCTACCTGTTCGTGGTCGAGCCCATCGTGACCCGGATCCCAGCGCTGCGCGGCTGGACGGTCTACCTGCCCGGCGCGGCGGCCAACGCGCTCACCCAGGTCGCCCAGGCCAACCAGCAGTTCCTCCAGCCGTGGCAGGGCGGCATCGTGCTCGCCGGCTACGGCATCGTGCTCGCCGCGGCCGGCACGTTCCTCACCGTCCGCCACGACGTCACCTGACGGCTGCCAAGCGCTCCATCGCCCTGGCGTCGGCTTCGTCAACCTGCGGCTGCAGGACGGCTGGCTGACCAGGCAGGCGCTCCCAGGCGCCCAGCGGCTCGGCGTGGCGCCCGACCCGACGTGCACCGATGAGTCTCGAAGGCGGAGCGCCTTGGCGGGAAGCGGATGATGGGCCCGGACAAGGTGATGGAGGGCGTCGAGATCGGCCAGCTCGCAGACCCCGAGGGACACCTGATCGGGCTCCTCAAGGCAACTTCATAGCGGTCTTGCGGTGTGCGTGACAGGGGCCTGCTGACCGGGCCCCTGTCAGCCATCGGTTGCTGGGCAAGAGGTGGTTTCACAACGTCGGTGGTGATGCGGGATGATCCGCGGCCATGGCGACCTCTTCGTGCTCGGATGAGATGAGAACTGAGCGAGCTACTCAGCTTCATCTGCCTCGGCCGCGCCGTCGGCGATGTCCCGGTCCACTGGCCGCGCGAACACGAGCATGCGGAAATGCTCTGCCAGGTTGGCGAGGTCGCCGCCAAAGGCCCGCGGCTCGGTGAGCGGAGGGAAGTGCTCGCGCGTCTCGGCGACGAACTGGACCAGCTGCGGTGGAAGCCCTCGCTCGGTAGCTGGGAGCCAATGGCAGGCGCCGGCTGCGAGCAGCGCGAGCACGGCAACACAGCACTCAGCGGCGGCCCGTTCTCGTGACCACGCGAGAAATGCCGGCGAGGCGACATCGTTTTGGCCAGGCCCTCCGCGTGGAAGAACCAGCGGCTGCGCTGCCCCACGCGCCTCTTCCGCGTAGCCGACCGCGACCATCATCAGCAAGCGTAGCAGCTCGCGCCTGTCGGACGGCGTACCTGAAGACACGGCGGTGGCGTTGAAGACAAGGTGCTCGACATGGCGCTCGGCAAGCTGACACAGGTCCGCCCAGCAGACAGCGAGATCGTGCAATGCGGCAGAGGCAGCCGCGTTGTGGTAGCCGCCCGTGCTGAGGACGCGGCCGTCCGGATAGCCCGCCGAGGGTGGCAGGTAAACCGGGTTGTCCGACACCGAGCGCAGTGACTCCGTGGCTGTGCGCGAGGCAGCCTCCAGCACACGCTCCGCCTGGCCGAGCACGCGGGGTAAAATGCGGTAGCTGACGGGCGCCTGGTAGGGTCGGCGTCCGGGCGGCGCGTCAGCCAGCAGCACCCGCAGTCGTTGCAGCGCCCGTGCCTCATACTCGTCGCCCCAGAGCTCCTCCAACGCCGCGTCGTAGGCATCGAGGGGCGCACGCAAGGCCTCCACCGACAGCGCGAAGACTGCATAAGCGAGCCTCAGACGGCTACGCGTGGCGAGCACGGCGTCAGCGATCAACGCGGCTGCACAGGGCGAGCCGTTGATCAGCGCGAGCCCCTCCTTCTCGCCGATGTCACGCGACTCGATCAGCGGCCCGAACAGATGGCTCAGCGCGAGGATCTCACCTGATCCGCCGTTGCCCTGCAACGGTACAGAGGGCAACGTCCGGCGATCCAGCAGCTCAGCCACCGCGGCCAGGAGCCTCCCACTGACCGCGGCATGACCTTCGAGGAGGTTCGCCAGCCGAGCGAGCACGATGCCGCGGACCACGCGCTCGGGCAGCGGCTCACCAAACGAGGCAGCGCGGTAGGCTGCGGCCCACGTCTGCTGACGACGCTCCTGCCGACCGAGCCGGACGGCGGCACGTTCGCCATAACCGCTCGTCACGCCATAGACGGTGACCTCTGGGTTCTCCAGCAGCCGGAGGAAGGCGGCGCGCGCCGCGTCCGCCCCCGCCAGCGCGGTGGGCGCGATCCGAACCGGCTCGCCCTGCCATGCAACGCGCTCGAAGAAGTCGAGGGTGATCTGTGAGCGCGACGCAAGCCTGAGAACCATGCCTCTCACAGTATTCCCAGCTGGTGGGCCAGTCGAAGACTCAGCGTGTACGCCTGGCTGCGGCGCGAGGGCACGCTCGAGATGGCGACGGACTGGGGCACTCGAGCCCCGCTTGAAGGGACCGGACGCCACTACGGTAGTTCTGTCCGCTCAAGACGTAAGTGACTTCTTCCTGTCTCGCCATGCGGTGACCGCAGCGCCTGCACCTGGCCTCGCTCAGGCGAGCGCTGCGGCCTCTGGCGACTGCTCCAAGGCTCTGCCACGGGCACCCGGCAGCAGGAAGATCAGCAGGAAGCAGACGAGGTACACGGCGACCTCGAACAGCAGGGTGCGCTCGAAGGCGTCGGAGAAGTTCTGCCTGCGGGCGTCCTCGGCGGCCGCCGTCACCACCTGGCCGATCCGGTCCTGGCCAGGGGCCTGCGCCCGGGTCTGCGCGCGCTGGCAGCTGGCCGGGGTGGCCGACGGGTCCTTGGCGTTGGCCCGGTCCTGGAAGCAGGCCTCGAAGCCGGCGACGACCTGCCGGCTCACCGGTGCGGGCGCCCCCGCCGTCTCAAGGTCGGCACGGAGCCGCGGGGCCAGGTCGGCGGTGACCGCAGCGGCGTGGCTGCCGAGCAGCCCGAAGAAGATCACCCCGATCACGGCCACCCCGACCGCGCCGCCGACCTGCTGGATGGTGGTGAGCACCCCCGAGGCCGAGCCGGCGTCCTGCCCGCGGATGCCGTCGAGCACGATGTTGACCAGCGGCGCGATCACGCAGCCCAGGCCGAGGCCGCATACGGCCAGGGCGGGGATGAGCTGCCAGGAGTCGACCCCGCCGCCGTAGCGGTCGACGGTCCAGCTGAGCCCGGCCATGCCGGCGGCCAGCAGCAGCGTGCCGAGGCTGAGGATGCGCCGGCCCAGCCGGGGCGCCAGCCGCGCCGAGGCGGCCGAGGCGAGCGCCGAGCCGACCGCGAACGGGATGCCGGTGAGCCCGGCGTGCAGGGCGGTGAAGCCGAGCCCGATCTGCAGCCAGAGCGTGAAGGTCAGGAAGAAGGCCGGGATGCCCATGAAGAAGATGCCGGCCACCAGCAGACCGGCGACGAACGCCCGCTGCCGGAACAGGGCCGGTTCGACCAGCGGGGAGCCGTCGGCCGCCTTCTTGCGCCGCTCCCAGACGGCGAAGGCGGCCAGCACGGGCACGGCCGCGGCCATCGACAGGAACGTCCAGGCCGGCCAGTCGAGGTCGCGGCCCTGGACCAGCGGGTAGACCAGCAGCAGCAGGCCGGCGCTGACGATGCCGACGCCGACCAGGTCCAGCCGCAGCGCCTGGGGCGACCTGGACTCGTGCAGGAAGCGCGTGGCCGCGACCAGGGCGGCGATGCCGATGGGGACGTTGACCAGGAAGATCGGCCGCCAGCCGAGGCCCAGCAGGTCGGCCTCGATGAGCAGCCCCCCGACCAGCGGGCCGGTGATCGTGGCCAGCCCGATGGTGGCGCCGAAGCTGCCGAGGGCGGCGGCACGCTCCCGGGGCGGGAAGGTCACCTGGATGACGGCCAGGATCTGCGGGAACATGACCGCGCCCATGAGGCCCTGAAGGAGCCGGGAGCCGATCAGCATGCCGGGGTTCTGGGCCAGGCCGCACAGGGCGGAGGCGAGGGTGAAGCCGGTCATGCCGAGCATGAACATGCGCTTGCGCCCGAAGATGTCGCCGAGCCGGCCGCCCGTGATGAGGGTGACCGCGAAGGCGAGCTGGTAGCCGGCCAGCACCCACTGGATCTGGCTGTAGGTCGCGTCCAGGTCGCGCTGGATCGACGGGATGGCGACGTTGACGATGCTGATGTCGACCAGCTGCATGAAGCCGGCGATCAGCACGACGGCCAGGGCGACCCAGCGGCGCGGGTCGGCGTCCTGGTGGCCGGGCCGCCCGGCCGGGGTGGTCGCGGTAGTGCTCATGCGCGTGTCTCCGTGTCACTGGGTGGGTAGTTGTGTCGGTGAGCCCCGCCAGCAGCGCCCGACCAACGCGGCGGCCGGGCTCGGGCGGTCGCGAAGAGGGAGCAGGTCGGCCCATGAGTTGCTCGACGAAGCCGTACTGCCAGCGCTCGGTCACGTCAAGGGGAGGAACCTCCTTACCCCGGCCGCGGCACGGCCGGCACGCTCCACCCAGTCCTCGCCGCTGATGGCTCGACCCTCGTTACTCATCGGGGCCTCCCCCCGGGAACGCCGATGGCTGAACCCCGGGCACGACCAGGTACTTGCCGAGCGGCGCGCCGGTGAGGGCGCCGGTGAGCGCCGCCTCCAGGGCCTCGAGCCCGATCCGGGGCCCGCACAGCTCGGCCCAGGGCTCGGGACCTCCGGCAAGCAGCCCGAGCGCCTCGGCGATGCAGCGCGGCGTGTGGTGGTAGGCCCCCTGGAGGCGAAGCTCCTCGTAGTGGACCCGGTCGGTGGGGACCGGGACGCGGCTGTCGCGTGGGCAGCCCCCGAACAGGTTCACCACGCCGCCCGGCCGCGCCATGTCGACGGCGAGCTCCCAGGCCTCGGTCCGGCCCACCGCCTCGAAGACCTGGTCGGCGCCCCTGCCCCCCGGGGTCGCCCGCTTGAGGCGCTCGACGTCGGCGGGGCCCCGCTCGGCGCCGACGGTGGCCTCCGCGCCGAACCGTTCGGCCAGGCCGAGCCGCTCCTGGTGGGGGTCGAGGACGATCGGCCTGCCCCCGGCCCGCCGTGCCAGCGCGCAGAGCATGAGGCCCAGGGCGCCGCCGCCCACGATCGCCACGCGGTCGCCGGGTGCGATGCCGGCGCGCTCCACGGCGTGGAGCGCGCAGGCCAGCGGCTCGGCGAGGGGCGCGACCTCGAGGCCGACGCCGGCGGGCAGGGCGTGGAGGTTCCCGGTGACCAGCCGTGCCGGGACCAGTACCTGCTCGGCGAACCCGCCGAGCAGGTAGCGGAGGTCCTCGCAGAGGTTGGGGCGCCCGCCACGGCACTGGAAGCACGCGCCGCAAGGGGCCGAGTCGGCGCAGAAGACCGGCTCGCCCGGCGAGAAGCCGGCGACGCCCTCGCCGACCGAACCGACCACGCCCGCGAACTCGTGGCCGAACCGGGAAGGGTACGGGCCCAGGGCGGGGTGGCCGCGCAGGTACATCTTGCGGTCGGTGCCGCAGGTACCGGCGGCCCGGATCTGGAGCACCACCTCGCCAGGGCCGGGCTCGGGTGCCGCCACCTCGACGATGCGCAGGTCGGCCGGCCCGTAGAGCAGCGCCGCCTTCATGGCCGCGTGTCCCCCAGCACGACCACCTTGATGGCCTGACCGGAGCGGGCGGTCTCGAGGGCCCGTGCGGTGTCGGCGAGCGGGAAGCGGTGGGTGATCACGCCCTCGGCGGTGACCGCGCCTTCGGTGAGCAGCCGGAGGGCCTCGCGGGTGTCCAGCGGCCCGGCCGAGTAGCTCGCCTGGATCGTGATCTCCCTGAAGAACACCTCGTTGGGGTCGACGGTGAGCGCCGTGCCGGGCGTGGACGGCGCGAACAGCTGGACCAGCCCCCCCTCGTCCAGTGCCTGCATCGCGAGCCCGAACGCGTCCGGCTTGCCGGTGCACACGATCGCCACGTCCGGTCGCGCCCCCATGGCCCGAACGACCGCCCCGGCCGTCGCCTCGGCCGGGAGCCCCCCATAGCGGGCCACCGCCCTGCGGCGCCCCTCGAGCGGCTCGGCCACCACGACCGCGCTGCAGCCTCGCGCCCTGGCGGCCTGCACGTGCAGCAGCCCCATCTGCCCGGCGCCCACCACGAGCAGGCGCGTCTGTGGGCCCACGCCGGCGCGGCGCTGCGCCCGGACGCAGCACGCCAGCGGTTCGACCAGCGTCGCCGTCTCCGCCGGCAGCTGCGCTGGGACGGGCAGCAGGTCCAGGCGTGCGTTCTCGGCCGGGACGAGGATCTGCTCGGCCAAGCCTCCCGGGCGGATCCGCGTCTGCTTGAAGGTCGCGCAGAGCGTGTGGTGGCCGCGCCGGCAGCGGTCGCACACCAAGCACGGGACATGGTGGTGGACGACCACGCGGGTCCCCAACGCGACGTCGCAGCCTGCGGGGGCGGGCTCGCCGACCGCGACCACCTCGCCGACCGGCTCGTGCCCCAGCACGACCGGCGCCCGCTGCGACACATACCAGTCCAGCAGGTCGCTGCCGCAGATCCCGCACGCGAGCATCCGCACCAGCACCTCCCCAGGGCCGGGCGGGGGCAGGGTGAGCTCCTCGATCCGCAGATCACCCGGCCCGTGATAGACGCTGGCTTTCACGCTCCGAGTTGAACCACACCCCCGCGGGAACCACAACAGCCGGCCGAGGAGCGGCCCGTGCCGTCGCAGCCCGCCGGCCCGGTCGCCCCGGCGCGCTTGGTCGGCTCATCCTCTTCGACCTTCCCACGGTGCTCCGCGCGTCCCAGGCGGGGTGGGGCGACGCCAGCGCAGCGGCCGGGGGCGAGATCCGTTACGTCGGGGCGTAACGGATGAGACGGGGTCTGGACGGCCGCGCGGAATGCGGCAACAACCCGGCCGACTCGCCTGCCGACCGGGAGGAGCAGCGGACCATCGTCGAGGCCACCAACCGCGCCCTGGGGTACGCCTGGGGGCATGGCGTCACCCTGGTCAGCTCGGCCGGGAACGCGGCGATCGACTACACCAAGCCGAGCGTCGACGGCTCGAGCCCCGACTTCGCCGACGTGCCCGGCGAGGCACCCTACGACCGCGACATCGACCCGGGCGACTGCCTGAGCATGCCCGGCCAGGGCAACCACGTGCTGTCCACCAGTGCGACCGGCATCAGCACCCGCAAGGCCTACTGCTCGAGCTACGGCTACCGGTACGTCGACATCTCAGCCCCGGGCGGCGACGTGTACGACACGCCCGACAACAAGCGCGACATCACCCGGGCGGTGCTCGCCGCCTACCCGGAGAGCGTGCTGCGCGGGCAAGGCCTGCTCGACCCGGCCGGCAACCCGCGGTCCACCGCGGTCGTGCGCGACTGCCAGGGTGGGGTCTGCGGCTACTACCGCTACCTGCAGGGGACCTCGATGGCGTCGCCGCACGCCGTGGGCGTCGCCGCGCTCATCGTGAGCCGCTACGGCTCCACCCTGCCCAGCGGCTTCGGGCTGCGGCCGGCCGTCACCGAGGCGATCCTGCGGGCGACCGCCACCAGGCACGCCTGCCCCGACCCCCGGGCGTTCACCTACACCCGGCTCGTGGCCAACCCTGACGGGACCTTCACCACCGAGACCGACACCCACGTCTGCGAAGGCCCCACCCACAACAACGGGTTCTACGGCAACGGGATCGTGAACGCCCTGCGCGCCGTCCGCCCGCTGGGCGGCTAGCCGACCGGCCACCGGGCGCCGTCCCCCCCGCGGGGGGACGGCGCCCCCCCGCGCCGGGGCGGTGGACCAACACACGGCCCGGCGGACACCCACCAGGCGGGCGCGTCGCCCGCCCGATTTGTGGCATGCTTCGCCGGCATACCAAGCCGATCAGGGGAGATGGCGTCGTCGTGAGGATCATCGTCCGCATCCTCGTCAACGCCGCGGCCCTCGCCGCGGCCGCCGCCCTGGTGGACGGCATCACCATCGGCCAGGGCACCACCGGGGAGCGGGCGCTCGCGCTGCTCGGCGTCGCGGTCGTCTTCGGCCTGGTCAACGCGATCATCCGGCCGATCGTCCGGCTGTTCACCTTTCCGCTGTTCATCCTCACCCTGGGGTTGTTCACCTTCGTGGTGAACGCGCTCATGCTGCTGCTCACATCGTGGCTGAGCGACCAGGTCGACCTGCCCTTCAAGGTCGACGGCTTCGGCGCCGCCCTGCTCGGCGCGCTCGTGGTGAGCGTGGTGAGCTTCCTGCTCAACGTCCTGCTGCCCGACAGGTACGAGCGCTGACGCCCGGCCCGGCCGGTCCAGGTGGAGCCAGGACCGCCGGGGCTGGAGCAAGGACCGCCGGACCGGGTGGAGCCAGGACCGCCGGGGGCGGGTGGAGCCAGGACCGCCGGGGCAGGTGGAGCCAGGACCGCCGGGGCAGGTGGAGCCCAGAACAGGTACGGCGGGAGGGCTAACGGGGGCCTCGCCCGGCCCTGCCCCGGCGGTCCCCCAACCGCCGGCGGGGGGCTACACCCGTTCCCCGTCCCGCCGTACCGCAGGGACCTCTCCCCGGTTCGGTCCCGGGCCAAACCTCCCGTATGCAGGAATCGCAACCGGCAGGCTCGGGCGCCCGGCGCAGCGTGGATCGCCAGCGTTTGCGCGTCCGCTTGATCGGCTACAAAAATGCAGGAGCTGCGCTCGTGACGCGCATGGTCGCAGCTGCCTTGCGTTCGTGCTCGGATGGCGCGTGCGACCGACGGGACGACGGTGCAGCAGAAGCTGGAGTTGCCGCCGGTAGGCGGCTCGCAGGGACGCCGGCGGTGGTGGAGCGACCGCCCGCGGGGGGCGCGGCCCCTGGTCGCTGCGGTGCTGTCGTGCCTGCTGCCAGGAGCCGGCCAGCTCTACCTCGGCCGGACGCGCCGGGGTGCCGCGATGGTCGCGGTCACGGTCGCCTGTGTCCTTGCTGGCGTGGCGCTCTGGCAGGACCGGAGCGGGCTGGCCCGCATGCTGGTCCGGCCGGAGTGGCTGCTCGGCCTGCTCGCGGTCGACGCCGCACTGCTCGGATTCCGGGCCTCCTCGGTCGCTGACGCCTACCGTCTGGGCGCCGCCCACCTCGAGCGCGGGCCGGTCCGGCACCGCGGCATGGCTCGCCTGGTCGTCGTCCTCGTTCTCGGGCTGACAGCCGCGCCCCACGCGGTGGCCGCCTACTACGACCTCGAGGCGTACGACCTGCTGGCGTCGGTCTTCGGCAGACGCGACCCCAGCTGGACGGCAGCGGACCGGCCGGTGCGGGGGGCGACCCCGGCGGTCCCCGGCGACCGCCTCACCGTCCTGCTCCTGGGCGGCGACGCCGGGTGGGGGCGGACCGGCCTGCGCACCGACACCATGATCGTGGCCAGCATGGAGCCGGCCACCGGCAGGGCCGTGCTGTTCGGCCTGCCGCGCAACCTGATCCAGGTACCACTGCCCGACGGCCCGGCCCGGGCGTTCGCCTGCCGCTGCTTCCCCCACCCCCTGAACGAGCTGTACGGCTACGCCGAGGAGCATCCCGACCTGTTCCCGGGTAGCCGGCGCCCTGGTGTCACCGCCGTCATGGGCGCGGCCGAGCGGTTGCTCGGCATCCGCATCGACCACTACGCGCTGGTCGACCTCAAGGGGTTCGTCGAGGTCGTGGACGCGCTGGGCGGCGTGACGGTGACCGTGTCGGAGCCTGTGCGGGTCGAGATCGACCGGCTCGGGGAGGGTGACGGCGGGCCGAGGTTCCACATCAAGCCCGGGCGGCACCATCTCGACGGGCTGACCGCGCTCGCCTTCGCCCGTGCCCGCAAGGAGACCACCGACTACGACCGCATGCGCCGCCAGCGCTGCCTGCTCGGCTCGCTGGCCAGGCAGACCGACGCACGCCGGCTGCTGCGGGCCTTCCCACGGCTCGTCCCGGTCGTCAAGCGCAACGTCTCCACCGACATCCCGCTCGACCGCCTCCCAGACCTGGTCGAGCTGGCCGGCCGGCAACGCGTGAACCTGGCCACGGTCGGCTTCGGGCCCCCCGGCTTCGTCGCCGGCTGGGCGTCCGGAGGCTATCCGGTCCCCGACGTGACCCGCATCCGCGCCACGGTCCGGGCCATGCTCGCCGGCCGCGCCGCCACGACCGTCGCCGAAACCGACCACGGGGGGACGGTGGGGACGAGCCGGCCGAGCAGACCCGCCGCCGGGGGGTCTGCGACCGCCGCCGGGGGGTCGGGGCCCGTGGCCCAAGGGTCGGGGGCCGGTGCCGGGGGGTCGGGCACTGCCACCCAGGGGTCGCATGCCGCCGCCGAGGGGTGGGTCGTAACCGCCCGGGGATCGCACGCCGCCGCCCAGGCGCCGGACGCCTGCACCTCGGTCCGCCGGCTCGAGCCCTGAGTGTCGCCACGGTCTGGCCGGCTCATGTCGCCACGGTCTGGCCGGCTCAGAGGAGCTGGAGCTGGTCGCCGGCTGGCGTGGCGGGCCGGCGCGGCGATCTGGCCGCGGCGTGGACGCGTTCGAGGAGCGTCTCGGTGATGTCGGACAGGAACGGGGAGGGCGTGGCCTCGCGGATCGTGCCGTGCCGGGTGCGGCGGCTGGCACGGGTCAGGTACAGGTGGGACCTGGCCCGGGTCATGCCGACGAAGAACAGCCGGCGCTCCTCGCCGAGGTCGAGGTCGCCGGTCCTGCCCCAGCGGAGGGGGAGCAGGCCGTCCTCGCAGCCGGTGAGGAATACCACTGGGAACTCGAGCCCCTTGGCCGCGTGCAGGGTGAGCAGCGACACGCGGTCGGCCCGCGGATCCAGCGCATCCACCTCGGCGCCAAGCGCGAGGTCGGCCAGGAAGCGCCCCAGGTCCTCGCCGCACCGCTCGGCCAGCGGTGTGAGCAGGTCCATGGCGGTCCGGACGTCCGCCTCTGCGTCGGGCTCCGGGGTGGGGCCGAGGGCGTCGACGGCCGCCTTCACGGCCCGGTGGACCCGGGTCAGGACCGGCACCGGCACCGAGGGTCGGTCCGGGTCGCCGGGCCCGGCCGCGGCGGCCTGGACGCGAAGCAGCGCGATCACAGCGCGGACGCCTGGCCGGTCGGTCAGGCGGTCGTGCGAGCGCTTCTGGAACGGCATGCCGGCGCGGGCCAGAGCCTCGGCCAGCGGCCCGGCCTGGGCGTCGGTGCGGTACAGGACGGCGACGTCGGCGAAGGACAGGCCGCCGTGGCCGTGGCCGCCCGCGCCGGCCCGGCCGCTGTCGATCGAGTAGAACGAGGACCCGCCGAGCAGCTCGTCGATGGTGCGCACCACCAGGTCGGCTTCCCCCTGCTCGGTAGCGGCCTGCTGCACGACGATCCGGGGCGCCGACGCAGCCGCCTCGCCATGGGCGGCCAAGACCCGGCCGCGCACCAGCGTCGAGGGGGCGATGGCCTGGAGCGCGCCGTCGACGATGGCGCGGCTCGAGCGGTAGTTGCGCGTGAGGCGGACGGTCCTGGCCGCCGGGAAGTCCTGCCCGAAGCGGAGGAAGAACCCCACGTCGGCACCGCGGAAGCCGTAGATCGCCTGGTCCGGGTCGCCGATCGCGCAAAGGTGGCCGTCCGGGCCGGTCAGCAGACAGAGCAGCCTGTACTGGAGCTCGTCGACGTCCTGGTACTCGTCCACCGAGATCGACGGCCAGCGGTCCCGGTACGACCTGGCCAGGTCGGGGTCGGCGCCGAGCAGCGCCACCGGCAGCGTGAGGAGGTCGTCGAAGTCGAGCAGGCCACGCTCGCGCAGGGCCCGGTCGTAGCCGGCGAGCCGGTCGGCCAGCTCGCCGGCCTCCGACCCCGGCCTCGACCCCGGCCCCGGCCCCTGCCCCGGGCCGGCGGCCCGGGCCCTTTTGGCGCGCGAGAGCGCATCGAGCAGGCGGCGGGCGTCGCGCTCCGAGCCGCCCGACACCTCTCGGACAAGCTCCAGCCGCTCGCTCTCGTCGGCGATGCCGACGCCTTCTTCGAGGCCGAGCAGTTCGCGTTGCTCGCGCACGATCTGCAGCCCGAGCCCGTGGAAGGTGGTCACCAGGACCCGCTCGGCCGCGTCGGGGAGCAGGGCGCGGAGCCGCTCGTGGAGCTCCTCGCAGGCCCGCCGGGTGAAGGTGATGGCCAGGCAGCGCTCGGGCGGGACGCCATGGTCGCCCACCAGGTGGGCGATCCGGTGGGTGAGCGTGCGGGTCTTGCCCGTGCCCGGCCCGGCCACGATCAGCAGGGGCCCCTCGACGGTCGCGGCGGCCGCCCGCTGGTCCGGGTCGAGCCCACCCAGGACCGTCGTGACCACGCCGGCGGCGTCCACGCCGGCCAGCTGCGGCGGCTCCACCCCGGAGCCGTCTGGCGTCTCGACTACCTCCTCGGTGGGTGGCGGCCCGGCGGAGCGCCCGCTGGGTGGCGGCCCGGCGGAGCGCTCGGTGGGCTCGGGGCCGGCGGAGCGCCCGCTGGGTGGCGGCCCGGCAGCCTCCTCGGTGGGCTCGAGGCCGGCGGTCTCCTCGGTGGGCTCCAGGCCGGCGGCCGCCCGGGCCGGAGGGGACTGCACGGGGTCGGGGGGGTCGAACAGGGTGGCCGTGAGCGAGCCGTGGCCACGCAGCTCGGCCGGGTCGAACAGGCGGATGACGCCGTACTCGCCGTCGTAGCCAGCCTCGCGCACGACGGCGCCGCGGCGGAGCCGGCCGATGGCCTCGGCGAGCAGCGGCGGCCCTGACCGCCCGATCTCCTCGAGCGGCACGTCCTGCAGGATGCCCAGCTCGGGGCCGAGCCGCTCGACCAGGGCGGCGACCTCCTGGCCGACGGCCTTGCTCCTCGGGCCCACCCCGAGCAGCTCGCCGAGGATCTCGGGCAGGGGCACCAGGCAGCGGAAGCCTGCCGCGCCAGGAGGGCGGGCGCCGTCCGAACGGTCCGCGAGCACCTCCACCCGGTGCAGCACCCCGATCGTGAGCGGCTTGCCGCAGACCGGGCAGCGCTCGCCACGCCGACGGGTCTCGGCCGGCTCCTGGCAGACGCCGCAGTTGCGATGGCCGTCGAGGTGGTACTTGCCCTCCTCGGGGAAGAACTCCACCGTCCCCCCGAAGCCCTCGCCGGTCTCGAGCGCCCGCCGCAAGGCGAAGTAGTCGAGCTCGGTGCCGAACACCGACGCCTCCCGGGCCAGCGCGGGCGGGGAGTGGGCGTCGGAGTTGCTGACCAGCCGGTACCGGTCCAGCGAGGACACCCGCCAGTTCATGGCCGGGTCCGATGAGAGCCCGGTCTCCAGCGCGAAGACGTGCCCGGTCAGGTCCCCGAAGCACTCCTCGACCGAGTCGAACCCCGATTTGGAGCCGAGGATGCCGAACCAGGGCGTCCAGGCGTGCGCGGGCACCAGGTAGGCGCCGTCGCCGCTCTGCAGGGTGATGTCGAGCAGGTCGCGCGAGTCCAGGCCGAGGATGGGCCGGCCGTCCGAGGCCAGGTTCCCGATCCGCCCAAGGCTGCGGTTGAACGCGGCCGCCGCGTCCAGGTCGGGCATGTAGACCAGGTGGTGGAGCTTGCGAGTGCGCTCGGCCCGCTTGTAGATGGTGGCGATCTCGACCGAGAGCAGGAAGCGGACCGGCCCGTGGCAGGAGGGTGGGAGCCGCTGGGACACGGCGCGCTCGACGTCGTCGGGGAGCCGGTAAAGGCCGGGCTCGGCCGGCACCAGCGTGGAGCGGAGCGTTTCGAACCAGACCGGGTGGGTGAAGTCACCGGTGCCGACTACCGAAAGACCTTTCCGTCTCGCCCACCAGGCGAGGTGCTCAAGGTCGCAGTCCCGACTGCAAGCCCTTGAGTACTTCGAGTGGATGTGGAGGTCTGCGTAGAAGGGCATGGACCGAACCTATCACGGTGCCCCGACGCGTCTCGGATGGACCGCTCGGAAGGTTGACGGGGGAAGCTGTTGGAAGGTTGACGGGCACCGGGAGGCGGGTTCTCGAAGACGCCGCCAAATTGGGCAGAAACCTGCGCGTTTGTCCACCCCAGACAGACCGCCCGTATGCAAGAATTCCCCCCTTCGCGGCGGTTCGTGCCTCGCCGGGCACGAGCGCCTCGCAGCCAGCCGTGACGGAGGGGGACCCGAAGATGGGCGCTGACGTGGGCCGGAGAGCGTGGGCGGCGGCCGGCGGCCGCGTCCCTTGACGGCTGGCGACGCCGCACCCCGGATCCGGTCCGCCGATGAGAGCCTCATGACCCACCCCCACCGAGACCCCAGACCAGGTGGTCCGTGAGCGACCGACGCGGGTATCCCGCCTGGCTTCTGTACCTGCTGGCCGGCGGAGTGGCCGCCGTGGCCTACCTCACGGTCGGCTCGGACCTGGCCCGGGAGGTGCTGTACGTCGGGCTCGGGCTCTCCGCGGCGCTGGCCACGGTCACCGGAGTCAGGACCCACCGGCCCAGGCGCGCGCTGCCCTGGTGGCTGCTGGCCGCCAGCCTGCTCTCGAACGTCGCGGGCGGCGTCCTCCTCCCCAGCGGCGGGCACATCCTCCCCAGCGGCGGGCACATCCTCAGCGGAGGCCACATCCCCGGCGTCCAGCTCGTGCCGACCGCTGCTGACGCCTTCTATTTAGCCTGCCATCCCCTGTTCGGCGTCGGCCTGCTGCTGCTGGTCCGCGCCCGCGTCCCCGGCCGCGACCGTGCCGGGCTCGTCGACGGGTTGATCGTGGCCACCGGCACCGCCCTGGTCGCCTGGGTGTTCCTCATCTCCCCCCACCTGCGTGACCCGGGCCTCGACCTGGCCGCCCGGGCTGTCTCGACCGCCTACCCGCTGTTCGACGTGCTCATGCTCGCGGTGGCCGCCCGCCTCATGGTGGGCGGTGGTGCCCGGCCTCCCGCCTACCGCCTGCTCGGCGCCGGCGTGGTCGCGATGCTCGCCACCGACGTCTGCCACGTGGTGCTCGGTCTCAACGACCGGTACCAGGCCGGCAGCCCGATCAGCGCCGGCTGGATGGCGGCGTACGCCTGCGCGGGCGCTGCCGCGCTGCACCCGTCCATGGCCCGGGTGGCCACGCCGGCCGACGTGCCAGCGCCCATGCTGCGCCGCCGCCGGCTGGCCGTCCTCGCCGGGGTCTCGCTCCTGGCCCCGGCGCTGCTCGCGGTCGAGGCGTCCGTCGGCACGCCAGCCGACGTGCTGGTCATTGCGGCCGGCTCCGCCCTGCTCTCGGTGCTCGTGGCGGTGCGCATGGCCGGGCTGCTCGGCGTCCTCGCCGGCGCGCTCACCGAGCTGCAGCACCGGGCGCTGCACGACGTGCTCACCGGGCTCGCCCAGCGCGAGCTGTTCGTCGACCGGGTCGAGCAGGCGCTGCTGCGCCACCGTCGGGTGCCCGGCCAGGTCGCGCTGCTCTTCATCGACCTGGACGACTTCAAGCGGGTCAACGACACCCTCGGGCATGCCGCCGGCGACCGGCTGCTCGGCGAGGTGGCCGGGCGGCTGCGGACCTGCCTGCGTGCCGGCGACACCGCGGCACGCCTGGGCGGCGACGAGTTCGCGATCCTGCTCGACGGCGTCCCCGATCCCGGGCTTGGCGCCGTGGTCGCCCGCCGGGTGCTCGCGGCCTTGCGCGAGCCGGTCGACCTGCACGGCATGCGGGTGACGGTCGATGCGAGCATCGGCATCGCGACCACCACGAGCGGGTTCGACCAGGCTGGGACCCTGCTGCGCCGGGCCGACGTCGCCATGTACGCGGCCAAGGGCGGTGGGAAGGGACGCTACAGCTGGTTCGACCCGGCCACCCACGCCGACGAGGAGCACGACGCCGCCTGTCAGGCCGTCGTCGGCACCGGGCCGCCAGGCCACGGGGCCCGCCCCCGTCCGGGCGTGGGCATCGCCGGGCCGCTCGCCGATCCACGCTGGCCGGACGTCGGGGCCATCCTCGGGCAGGTCTCGGCCCGCGCAGCGCCACCGCCTGCCGGGACGCCCGGCCCGGGGGCCTCCGCCCTGCATGCGTTCGCCAATCTGGTGGCCGAGCGCATGCAAGCCGACGAGACCATCCCCGCGCACGCCGGCGACTACGCCAGGCGTCTGGCCCAGGTCCAGGCCGTCACCGACGCCGCCCTGGCCCACCTCGCCGTCGACGACCTGCTCGCGGCCCTCCTCGAGCGGCTCAAGGCGGTGCTCGCGGTCGACGTGCTCACCCTGTTCCTCCCCACCGAGGACGGTCGCTCGCTGCGCCTGCGCGCCTTCCTCGGCCTGGGCGACGAGCTGGCCGGGACGGTCATCCCCATGGGCGAGGGCGTCACCGGCCGGGTGGCCGCCACCGGGACGCCCATGCTGGTCGCCGACCTTCCCATGACCAGGATGCAGACCGCCGCAGCGGCCGGGGCCCGGCTGCGCGCCGTCGCCTGTGTGCCCCTGCGGGTCGAGGGCCGCATCATCGGCACCCTCGGCGTTGGCAGCGAGATGCCCAGCTACTTCGGCCAGGCCGACCTGGAGCTGCTGCAGCTCGTGGCGGACCGGGCCGCTCTGGCGATCGAGCGGACGCGGCTGCTCGAGGCCGAGGCGCGGGCACGCGCCGCGGCCGAGCGGACGGTGGACCGGCTCTCCCGGCTCCAGGCCATCACCGCGGCGTTCTCCCAGGCCCTGACCTCGGGCGAGGTCGCCGAGGTGGGTGTCCGCCAGGGAGTGGCTGCGCTGGACGCGCAGGGCGGTGCGCTTGCCCTGGTGGATGGGGACGACCTCGAGGTCGTCGCCACCCTCGGGTACCCGCCAGAGGTCGTCGAGCAGTGGCGCCGCATGCCGCTCACCGGGGCCGCGCCGCTCAGCCAGGCGGCGCGGTGCTCGACTCCCGTGTTCCTCGGCTCCCCGGCCGCGCGCGAGCGCTGCATGCCCGGCTGGCGCCCGATCATGACCGACGTGCAGGCCTGGGCGGCCGTCCCGCTCGCCGTGCAGGATCGCTGCCTGGGCGTGCTCGGGCTCACCTTCGACGAGCCGCACGCCTTCGCCGAGGAGGACCGCCTGTTCATGGTCGCGCTCGCCGGCCACTGCGGGCAGGCGATCGAGCGGGCCCGGCTCTACGAGGCCGAGCGCGTGGCCCACCGGGCGGCTGCGGCCCGGGCCGAGGAGTTCGCCCGGCGGGCCGGGGTCGCGTTCGACCCGAGCGCGGCTGGCGACCACTGAGCCAGCCTGTGTCCTTGACCGATGTCGAGGAGGGATGGCATGGGGGATCTGGCCGAGCGGCCCGTAGCGTGGTCGCTGAACAGGGCGGCCACGCTGGGGAGCCTGCTGCTCTTCGTCGCCTTGGGCGCGTTCCTCGCCCTGTACGGGCCGGCCATCCCCGTGCTGCGCGAGACGTTCCGGGTCGGCGCCGGAGCGTCGGCCCTGGTGCTCAGCACGCACTTCGCCGGGGCGGTCGCCGGCATCGCAGGCTGGGCGCTGTTCGGACAGCGCCTGCGGACCCGCGCCTGGACGAGCGTGGATCGTGTCCCAGTCCTCGTCGTGGCGGCGGCTAGAACCAGCGCTGGGTGATCACCTTCTGCCGGGTGTAGAAGCGGATCGAGTCGGTGCCGGTGGCGTGCAGGTCGCCGAAGAACGAGTCCTTCCAGCCAGTGAAGGGCAGGAACGCCATGGGCGCGGCCACCCCGATGTTGACCCCGAGCATGCCGGCCTGGATGCGGCGGCGGAACTCGCGCGCGTTCCTGCCGGAGGTGGTGAAGATCGAGGCCATGTTCCCGTAGCTGGAGCGGTTGGCGGTGGCGAGCGCCTCGTCGACGTCGCGGGCCCGCACGACCGACAGGACCGGGCCGAACAGCTCGGTGCGCCACACGTCCATGTCCGGGGTGACGTGGTCGAGGATGCTGGGACCCAGGAAGAAGCCCTCGGAGTCGACCGCGTCGCGGCCGTCGGCGACCAGGGTCGCGCCGGCGTCGCGGCCCTCGCCGACCTGCCTGGCGATGGCCTGCTTGCGCTCGGCCCGGATCACCGGGCCCATGTCGGTGCCCGGCTCGGCGCCCGGCCCGACCTTGAGCGCCGACGCCTGCGCGGCCAGCTCCTCGACCAGCGCGTCGCCGACCGAGCCCACGCCCACCGCAACGCTGCCGGCCAGGCAGCGCTGCCCGGCGTTGCCGAACGCGGACGCGACCAGCGCGGGCACGGTCGCCTCGAGGTCGGCGTCGTCCATCACCAGCAGGTGGTTCTTGGCCCCGCCGAGGGCCTGGACCCGCTTGCCGTTGGCCGCGCCCTGGGTGTAGACGATCCGGGCCACCCGGGCCGAGCCCACGAACGACACCGCGTCGACCTCCGGGTGCTCGAGCAGGCGGGTGACGGCCTGCTCGGCGCCGTGGACGACGTTGAACACACCCTCGGGCAGGCCGGCCCGCTCGAGCAGCTCGGCCAGCTTCATCGCCGACAGCGGGGTCTGCTGGGAGGGCTTGTGCACGAAGGTGTTCCCGCACGCCAGCGCGGTCGGGATCATCCACAGGGGCACCATGTTGGGGAAGTTGAATGGTGTGATGCCGGCCACCACCCCCACGGGGAAGCGGATCAGCCGCTCGTCGATGCCGCTGGCGATCTGGTCGATGGCCGAGCCCATCAGCAGGGTGGGGGCGCCGCAGGCGAAGTCGACCACCTCGATGCCGCGGCGCACCTCCCCGCGCGCCTCGTCCAGGGTCTTGCCGTTCTCCCGGGTGACCAGCGCGGCCAGCTCCTCGAAGGCGTCCTCGAGCAGGGCCTTGAAGCGGAACAGGACCTGCGCCCGGTCGGGGACCGGAGTGTCGGCCCAGCCCGGGAAGGCGGCCCGGGCGGCGGCGGCCGCCTCGTCGATCTCGTCGGTGCTCGAGTAGGGCAGCTCGGCGATGGGCTGGCCCGTGGCCGGGTCGGGGATGGGATGGGTCTCGGCCGCGCCGGACTCGCGCACGCGGCCGGCGATGTAGCTCGGCACCCGGTCGGTCATTGGCGCTCCTCCTGTCCGCGTGGCTTCGGGGTGGCGCCCGCCGTGGTCATCGACGCTCCTCCTGTCCGCGTGCTCTCGGGGTGGCGCCCGCCGTGGTCATCGGCGCTCCTCCTGCCCGCATGGCTTCCGGGTGGCGCCCGCCGTGGTCATTGGTGCCTCCTCTACAGGCCGGAGCGGCTCCGCTCGAGGAACCTGCCCTGGCCGGGCCGGCCCAGGAAGGTGCCGTGGTCGACCAGGATCTCGCCGCGCTGCATGACCACCTCGGGGATCCCGTGCACGCGCCGGCCCTCGTAGCAGGAGTAGTCGACGTTCATGTGGTGAGTGGAGGCCGACAGGGTCCGCTCGGCCTCGGGGTCGAACACCACGACGTCGGCGTCGGACCCCGGCGCGATCGTGCCCTTGCGGGGCCACAGGCCGAACAGCTTGGCCGGGGCGGTCGCGACCAGCTCGACGAAGCGGTTCAGGCCGATGTGGCCTGGCCGCACCCCGCCGTCGTAGATGAGGGTGAAGCGGTCCTCGACCCCGGGCAGGCCGTTGGGGATCTTGGCGAAGTTGCCCCGCCCCATCTCCTTCTGCTCTTTGTAGTCGAAGGGGCAGTGGTCGGTGGAGACGACCTGGAGGTCGTCCTGGCGGAGCCCCTTCCACAGCTCGGCCTGGTGGGCCACGGGCCGCAGCGGCGGCGAGCAGACGTACTTGGCGCCCTCGAACCCCTCCCGGCCGAGGTCGTCGAGGCTGAGGTACAGGTACTGCGGGCAGGTCTCGGCCAGGGTGGCCAGGCCCCGGTCGCGCGCCTCGCGGACCGCGTTGAGCGCGTCGGCCGAGGACAGGTGGACGATGTAGACCGCCACGCCGGCCAGGTCGGCCAGGGCCACGGCCCGGTGCACCGCCTCGCCCTCCATCGACGAGGGACGGGTCAGACCGTGGTTGATCGGGTCGGTCCGGCCCTCGGCCAGGTAGCGCTGGATCAGCACGTCGATCGGGCCGCCGTTCTCGGCGTGGAGCATGATCAGGCCGCCGTTCTCGGAGGTGCGGCTCATCGCCCGGAACAGCGACGCGTCGTCGACCATGAACACACCCGGGTAGGCCATGAACAGCTTGAACGACGGCACCCCGCGGTCGACCAGCGCGTCCATGTCGGCCAGGGTCTGGTCGTTGACCTCCCGCACGATCATGTGGAAGCCGTAGTCGATGTGCGCCTTGGGGCCGGCCTTCTCGTGCCAGCGGTCCAGTCCGGCCTGCAGGGACTCACCGTACTCGTGGATGGCGAAGTCCACGATCGTGGTGGTGCCGCCCCAGGCGGCCGCGGCGGTGCCGGTGGCGAAGTCGTCGGCCGAGAAGGTGCCGCCGAACGGCATCTCCATGTGGGTGTGGACGTCGATCGCGCCAGGCATCACGTACCGTCCGGTCGCGTCGACGGTCCGCTCGGCGCCGGTACCGCCGCCGAGCCCGGTGCCGACCGCGACCACCTTCTCGCCGTCGACCAGCACGTCGGCCCGCATCGTCTCGGCCGCGGTCACCACCGTGCCGCCCTGGATGAGGGTTCGCACTCCGTGCACCTCCTCGTGTTGGAGTCGGCCTCGGGCGCCTAGACGCCCTGGGCGGCCGCGACCGCGGCCCGGATGGTCTCGACCGCCTGCCCCACGTCCTGCTCGGTCACGGTCAGGGGCGGCGCGATCCGCAGCGTGTTGGCGTACAGGCCGCCCTTGCCGACCAGGAGGCCGCGCTCCCGGCAGCGCTCCATCACCTCGGCGGCCGCCTTGACGTTGGGCTCCTTCGAGTCGTGGTCGGCGACCATCTCGACCCCGACCATGAGGCCCTTGCCCCGCACCTCGCCGACGATCGGGGACTCGGCCTCGAGGGGCTTGAGCCCGTCCATCAGGATCCTGCCCGTCCGGGCCGCGTTGGCCTGCAGGTTCTCGCGGCGGATGTAGTCGAGGTTGGCGACCGCGTAGCGGGAGCTGACCGGGCCGCCGCCGAAGGTCGAGATGTGGTTGGCCCGCAGCGAGTCGACCCACTCCGCCTTGGCCACCACCCCGCCGATGGCCAGGCCGTTGCCGAGGCCCTTGGCCATGACGATCGCGTCCGGGCGGACCCCGTAGCTCTCGATGCCCCAGAACGCCTCGCCGGTGCGGCCGAACCCGGTCTGCACCTCGTCGGCGATCAGCGGGATGCCGAAGTCGTCCAGGATCGACTTGACGATCCCGAAGTACTCCGGCGGCGGGGTGACGAACCCGCCCACGCCCTGGATGGGCTCGACGATCATCGCCGCTGGCGCTCCGGTGGTGGTCGTCTCGATCACGTTGCGCAGGTCCTCGGCGCACGCCACGCCGCAGTCGGGGTACTTGAGGCCGAACGGGCAGCGGTAGCAGTAGGGCGTGAGCGCGTAGGACACCTGGAACGGGCTGTAGGAGGAGGCCGACCACGACTTCTGCCCGGTGATCCCGATCGCGGCGAACGAGCGGCCGTGGTAGGAGTTGCGCAGCGCGATGACCTCGTTCGACCTGCGGTACCCGGTCGCAAACAGCAGGGCCGCCTCGTTAGCCTCCGACCCCGAGGTGGTGAAGAACGCCTTGGTGGGGGGGTCGACCGGGGCCAGCTCGGTGAGCCGCTCGGCCAGCTCCACCATCGAGCGGATCAGGTACAGCGTCGAGGTGTGGTTGAGCTTGCCGGCCTGGTCTTCGAGCACCCGGGTCAGCTCGGGCACGTTGTGGCCGGAGATGGTGGTGAGGATGCCGCCGAAGAAGTCGAGGTAGCGGTTGCCGGCCGAGTCCCAGACATGCACGCCCTCGCCGCGCACCAGCTCGACCGGCTCGGCGTAGTAGAGGGTGAGCCAGGCGGGCAGGACCTTGGCGTGCCTGGCCAGCAGCGCGGCCGCGTCGCCGGCGCCGCCCCCGGTGCCGGTCCCGCTCCCGGTGCCGCCCGCGGTCCCGGTGCCGTCGGCCGTCACGGCAGCAGCTCCGTCAGCTCGTGGTAGGTCTCCGGACGCCGGTCGCGCATGAACTGCCAGGTGTTGCGGACCTCGCGGATCTTGTCGAGGTCGAGGTCGGCGACCAGCACCTCGTCCTCGGAGTCGCTCGCCTTGGCCACGATCTGCCCGCGCGGGTCGCAGAAGTACGACGAGCCGTAGAACTTGTTCGGGTTGACCGGCGCCTCGACCCCGACCCGGTTGATCGCGGCGATCCAATAGCCGTTGGCCACCGCGTGGGCCGGCTGCTCGAGCTCCCAAAGGTACTTCGACAGCGACTCGACCGTGGCCGACGGGTTGAACACCAGCTCGGCGCCTTTGAGGCCGACCTGGCGGGCGACCTCCGGGAAGTGCCGGTCGTAGCAGATGATGAGGCCGACCCGGCCCACCGAGGTGTCGAACACCGGGTAGCCGAGGTTGCCCGGCTTGAAGTAGTACTTCTCGAAGAAGCACGGGCCGACCTGCGGGATGTGGGTCTTGCGGTACTTGCCGAGCAGGGTTCCGTCCTTCTCGATGACCGCAGCCGAGTTGTAGTAGACGCCGGTCTGGGCCTCCTCGAACCAAGGGACGACCAGCGCCATCTGGTGCTGGCGGGCGAGCTCGCGCATGCGGGTGACAGTCGGCCCGTCCTCCGGCTCGGCGGTCGCGTACCACTTGGGGTCCTGCTCGGCGCAGAAGTACGGGCCGTGGAAGATCTCCTGCAGGCAGGTGATCTGGGCGCCCTCGGCGGCCGCCTTGGCGATCAGCCCGACGTGCTTGTCGACCGCCTCGTCCTTGGGCATGTTGGCATGGGCCTGGATGATGGCCGCGCGCACGATGGTCATGAGCTTGCTCCTCGATGCTCCTCGGTCGGTGGTGGGTCCTGCGCTCGTCGGTGGGTCCTGTGCTGGTCAGTGGGTCCTGCGCTCGTCGGTGGGTCCTGCGCTCGTCGGTGGGTCCTGTGCTCGTCAGTGGGTCCTGTGCTCGTCGGTGGGTCCTGCGCTGGTCGGGGGCCTAGGCTCGGGGCCCCCGAGCCCCTGCCGAGTTGCCCAGGGACGGGATCAGCTCCTTGCCGAAGGCCCGGATGACGCCCTCGGGGTCGTCGACCATCGAGTAGATGTTGAACTGGTGGACCCCGGCCGCCTCGAGGTCGCGCAGGCGCCGCTCGCACGCGTCGGCCGTGCCGATGACGCAGAAGCGGTCGACCACCTCGTCGGTGACGAAGCCGGCGTGCTCGGCCCCGACCCGGCCGTGGTCGGAGTAGTCGTAGTGGTCCCGCGCGGCGATGTAGTCGGTCAGCTCCTTGGGCAGGTCCTTGGGCTCGTACCGCTTGACCAGGTCGACGACGTGGTTGGAGACCAGCGCGGGGAACCAGCGGACCTGCTCGCGGGCGTGGGCCAGGTCGGCGGTCACGTAGGCGGGCGCCGCGCTCATCACCTTGATGTCCTCGAAGCGCCGGCCGGCCTCCTCGGCACCCTCGCGCACGAACCTGAGCAGCCACTCGACCAGGTAGGGGTCGGCGAGCTGCAGGATGACGCCGTCGCCGACGCGGCCGGCGGCGCGCAGGGCCTTCGGCCCGTACCCCGCGATCCACACCGGCAGGCTGCCCTTGGCCCACTTGAGCCGGAACTCGGTGCCGCCGTGGGTGGCCGGGCGCCCCTCGGCCAGGTCCTTGATGACCCGGGTGGCCTCCTCCAGCTCGGCGACGGTCACGGGTCTGCGGCCGATCACCCGCCGGGCGCTGTCGCCCCGGCCGATGCCCATGTCCATGCGCCCGCTTGAGATCTCGTTCAGGGTGGCGAGCGCGCTCGCGGTCACGGTCGGGTCGCGGGTGGCCGGGTTGGTCACGCACGGGCCCATGCGGATCCGCGAGGTGGCCGCCGCCATCAGCGCGAACACCGGGTACACGTCCTGCCAGAGCACGTGGGAGTCCCACAGCCAGGCGTACTCGAAGCCGGCCTCCTCGGCCGCCCGGGTCAGCTCGACGACCCGGGACGGCGGGGGATCGGTGGCGAAGCAGACGCCGAACGACAGCATGCGTTGGCCTCCTATCCGGCGGACCCGTCGGCGGCGCGGACCGCGGGCTGCGGTCGCACCAACATGCTAGTTCCGGGGGATGAGGGTCGTGAAGGGGTGACGGGTGGATGGCCGGCTACCCAGCCGGGTGAGCCCGTGAGCAGGGCGGGCGGCCGCGGCGACCTCCAGGCCGATGGTCATGGACCACATTCGGTGAGACACCTCTGGCACAATCACCGGCCCCATCCGTCCGTAGAGAGGACCCCGATGTTGCGCAGGATCACCACCGTCGTCGCGCTCGCGGTCCTGGCGGCGCTCTCGATGGTGTCGCCGGCACGAGCCGACCACGACACGGCGCACACCATCGCGCAGATGACGGCGCACTACCAGGACCCCGGGCTGGAGACGCAGAACAAGCCCTTCGCCCTGCTCTACCTCCGCACCACCGAGGGGATGCGCGACGCCAACAACCAGGGCGAGTTCTCCGACCCGGAGTTCTGGGACCAGGTGGTCATCCCCACCTTCGCGACCTACTACCTCGACGCCTACAAGACCTGGAAGCACGGCGACGACAACGACGTCGACATCGCGTGGCGCATCGCGTTCCGCACCGAGCCCGAGCGGCTCAACTGCACCCAGATGCTCTACCTCGGAATCAACGCCCACGTGAACAACGACCTGGCGTTCATGATCGAGCAGGTGGGTCCGCGCTACCTGTACCCCGACCACAAGCACGTGGACGACGTGCTCGTGTTCCGCACCCGGCCGGTGGTGTACCCCGAGATCCAGCGGGACCTGTGCCCCGGCCTGTTCTCGGAGACGGTCCCACCGACCGCCGACCGGGACATCTTCGCGTGGAGGCAGCTGGCGTGGGACAACGCGCAGCGGCTGGTGAGCGCGCCCACCCCGCAGGCGCGGGAGGCGATCGCGACCGAGATCAGGCAGCACGCGCAGGACAAGGCCCGCGAGATCATCCGCTGGTACCGGTAGCCACGAGTCCCTAGTGTCCCGAGTTACTGATTCGCTCCATATTCGTGGCCGTGAACCTCCTGGTCGGAGGACCAAGAGTCGCCTTAGTGGCTGACCGGGCTGGCCGCCGCGCTGGCGGGCCCTGACCGGCCGGCGTCGCTGGTCAGGCGGGAGGGCAAGCACGTCCATGTCCTGCTGTTGCGGTACGAGTGGTCGAAGGTGGCGGGTGGATGTCCGGGATGGGCCGGTGGCCCCGACGTCTCTGGTGAGAGGCACCGGAGTGGTGCCAGCAGACAGGAGAGACCCGTGAAGTACATGATCTTGCTGTACGGCTCGCAGCAGGACTACGACATCCTGGCCGGGAAGGCCACCGACAAGCCGGCCTGGTCCGCGGAGGATGTCGCGGCGATGGGCGCGTTCATGGAGTCGTTCAACAAGGACCTGGTCGAGTCCGGGGAGCTCGTCGACGCCCAGGGCCTGGCCGCCCCCGTACACGCCAGGAGAATCCAGCTGCAGAATGGGGTTCCTGTCGTGACCGACGGGCCGTATCCCGAAACCCAGGAGGTCCTCGCCGGCTACACGATCGTCGAGTGCGAAAGCTTCGACCGGGCGACC
>DASYUT010000047.1 GCA_036000965.1 Actinomycetes bacterium | reverse complement strand
TGCACCTCCACGTCGTCTCCCCATGTGAGCATGGACCGGGACTCCTTCGGCTGAGGGCTTGGACACCGTCAGCATCGGGGGAGTCCCCCTCCCATCGCCGGACCTCCAACGGCCCACCTGGGTGCTCAAGGGTGGGGAGTTACTCTGGGGTCGTATGAGCCGTACTTTCCATGGGCCGTAACCACCCGTGGGAGGTGGCTCATGGACACCTATGGGACCGCGCGACTGGCTGCCAAGGACGCCGAGTCGGCGATCGTGGCCAGGATCTGCGAGGACTTCAACCTCACCCCGGTGCTCGCCCGAGCCCACTACGAGCAGATGGCCCGCTACTTCGCCGAGTACGGTCAGGTGCCGGCCCGCCCCGGCGAGCTCTGTTACCTGGCCGTTGACGCCGAGGAGCCGCCGGGCAAGCCGATCGTCGCCTGCCGCAAGGTCCAGGTGCGCCTTGAGCTTGCAGCGTCCGAGGACGCCGAGGCGCTGCGCAGCCGGGGGCTGGCGGCCATGCGCGAGCGGCGCCTGGCTCGCCTGGCCCGCCAGGCCCGCGTGCAGGGGGCGCTGCTCACCGTCGAGGACCTCGCCTACCTGACCTGCTCGTCGCCGGCGACGGTGAAGCGGGACCTGGCCGGGCTGCGCAGCAGGGACGAGGCGGTGCCGACCCGCGGGCAGATCCGCGACATCGGCCCGGGCATCTCGCACAAGGCCAAGGTCGTCCAGCTGTACCTGTGGGGGCTGCAGTTCACCGACATCGAGCAGCGCACGGCCCACTCGGAGGGGTCGATCCGCCGCTACCTGGCCGACTTCCGCCAGATCGCCGCCCTGTATGCCCGCGGCGCCAAGGTGGCCGAGATCCGGGCCGCCACCGGGCGCTCGGCCGCCCTCATCGGTGAGTACATCGGTCTGTATGAGCGCGCCCGCCGGGAGTTCCCGGCCGCGCCTCGCCTCTACGACCTGCTCGACGCCGAACCGGCCACGACAAAAAAGGGGGGCCGCCGGTGAGAGGGGAGTCCCGCGCCCTGGTCGACTACCGGCGCCTGGCCCGCCGGAACCTCGCGTCGCTGCTGCGCTACAAGTTCCTGCACGAGTACGGCTACGACAAGGGCCAGGTGGTGGTGGCCGCGATCGTGGCCGACCTCTGCGAGACGATCCGCCGCTACTACGCCCACCCCGGCGACCTCGAGCCCGGCCAGCTCCTCTACAACGCCGCGGCGGCCACCGAGCGGCCGGGCCGCGGCAAGACCACCGCCAAGACCAAGCTCGTGCCGGTGCGGCTGACCATCGTGGCCGACGAGGACACCGAGGCGATCCGAGCCCACCTGCCAGCGGCCAAGCGGCGCGAGATCCGGGTGCGGCGGCTGACCCACGAGGCCTACCGGCAAGGGGGGCTGCTCTCCCAGGCCGACATCGGCCTGCTGACCGGCTACTCGCCGGGCGCGGTGAGCCTGACCACCGTCGAGCTCCGCCAACGCGGCGAGTTCCTCCCCCTGCGGGGCTACGTCGTCGATATGGGCAGCTACCCGACCCACAAGGCAGCCGTCATCCGCCTGTACGTCTCCGGGCTCACCACGCCCGACATCGCGGCGCGTACCTACCACTCCAAGGAGGCGGTGGACAACTACATCCGCGGCTTCGAACGGGTCCGGCTGCTGGCCGCCAAGTACGCCCGCGAGGAGCTGCCCCTACTCACCGGGATGTCGATGGGCCTGGTCGACCAGTACCTCGCCCTGATCGACGAGCACGGCCTTGTCGCCGCAGCAGCGACGCCACCGAGCGGGGTGGTACAGCATGCTTCATCCTGACGCCTCAGCCCGGCCGAGCATCGTGGTCCCTTCCTCCTTGTCGGCCAGCGCTTCCCACCGGCACGCCGGCGGGGTCCAGGTGGAGCGCCCGCAGCGCAGCGAAGGACGAACGACCTGGACCCCGCCAAGGGCTGGCGCAGGATTGTCGGCCCGAGCAAGGGACCTTCCGCACAAGGCTGCCCCACGAAGTGGGGCTCATATGAACCTATATTCAGTGATCGAGTCTGGGGAGTTTCCCGTGATCCTCAGCAATCAGGCCGTCACCGGCCCGGGCCACGCCGTCGCCCTCGCCCAAGCCATCCGGAACCAGGTACGACAGCTGGCGGACGCCAGCCGTACTCCGCGGCTGCACCTGGTGCTCGCATGCCCCGCCGGCCTGGCGTTGCTTCTCGGACACCGCTGGAATCGGGTTCCCACCACCCAGCTCTATGAGGACCTGGGCCTGGGCGCGCGGTACACGCCCGCGTTCCTCCTTCAGCTGGCGGCAGGATAGCCGCCGGAGCCGACGACCCTGGATCGCGCCGCAGCTATCTGATTTCAGGACCAGCCACTGTGGGCGTGCCGTTGGGCCAATAGATGGCGCGGCCACAGATCTCGCAAATCGCCATCTCGGGGTACGCATCGCCAAGCTCGCTGCCGACAAGCGCATCGGCCATGACCAAGGCGTCACGGTGGCGGCCACGGCGGCAGGCGACAACTTGGTAGATCGGGGCGAGGTCGCGGCGCAGCCGCTCGGTCCACAGCAGCCGCCAACCCACCTGCAGCGCCAGCCACCGCCGCCACCATGGTCGCATACTGCGGCCGCTCGCCTGCAGCGGCGGGGGTCGGCCGCGCCATAGCACCCGCCAGGGTGGCCTGGGTCGCTGGCCAAGTACCCGGCGCACCCGGTCGATGTTGGCTTGCTCCATTGCCCTCCCTTGCCCTGGACCGGCAGCTCCTTGCTGCGACCCCATTCTCCGTATCGCTGCCGACCTCGTGAGGCTGTTGGTGAGCATGACAGGGCACCGCGACAAGGCCGTGACCGTCGCCCCAGCTGCGCGGCAGTCGTGGAGTCAGTCTTCGAGGTCGCCGAGATGGCGGTAGATGGATGCCCGGCTGACCCCCAGCGTGCTGGCGATCGCGGCCACCGTGTACTGCCGAGAGGCATACATTTCGCGGGCGAGCCGGATCTTGGGCTCGGTCATCACCGCCGGCCGGCCGCCGGTGCGGCCGCGGGCCCGGGCGGCGGCCAGCCCGGCGGTGGTCCGCTCCCGGATCAGGTCGCGCTCGAACTCGGCCAGGGCGGCGAAGATGTGGAAGACGAGCTTGCCGCCCGGGGTGGTGGTGTCGATCGACTCCTGCAGCGAGCGGAACCCGACGCCGCGGTCGGCCAGGGTGGCGATGGTGTCGACCAGGTGGCGCAGTGACCGGCCCAGCCGGTCCAGCTTCCAGACCACCAGGGTGTCGCCCGGCCGCAACTGATCGAGGACCTGGTCGAGCGCCGGCCGGGCGGCCAGGGCGCCGCTGGCGGTGTCGAGGAAGACCCGGTAGCAGCCGGCCGCCTTCAGCGCGTCGACCTGCAGGTCGGGGTGCTGGTCGCCGGTCGAGATGCGGGCGTAGCCGAGGAGATGGGCCATGCCCGAGTGTCGCATAACCTTTCAAGGGCCGTGGTTTTGCGACGTTGATTTCGGACACGGGTTCTGGACGCCGGGGAAGCGGGGCTGAAAGGCATCTGCTTGGCTTGTTGCAGAAAGGTACGTTTGAGGACAGGTGATGGACACAGATACGACCCGGTTCGGGTAGACCTCATCCTTATCAGCAATCGAGGGCTAAGCGCTGTCCGGACCAGCGTTTTCGCACCCATGAGGTCGGGCCCTGTCAAGGGCGTGAGGGATCCACCCTCCCTGGAGGGCGGTGGGTTGGCTGGCTTCTCGTGTCGGCGGTGGATGCCGGGCCGCAGCCGGGGGCAAGGTGGAGCGCCCCGCTGGACGAACGACCTTGCCGCCGGCCAGGACCGGCGCAGGATCATGGGACGAGAAGGCCCGGACGAGGTCGCGGAGAAGGTCTCGCATGCACCCATTCGGGCCCCGGGTGGGGTCCGCATGACGGTGAGTCCGGACCCGGGCTGCTCAGTCAGGTCAACGGCCGTGTTGCAGGCTCATGCGAAAACGCGAGCACGCCCGGTACTGGCCTTCTCCGATGGCTTCTGCTGGGCCTCCAGCTGGGTGAGGATGTGGAAGGAGCGGGCCAGCAGCCGCCGGGCGATCGCCACGGTGGCGATGTTGGTGCCGCGGCGGCGGGCGAGCTGGCCGTAGGCGGGGGCGAACATGGGGTGGCGTTTGGCGGTCTGGGCGGCCTCCTGCAGGATCCCACGCACCCACGGTGAGCCCTGCTTGGTGATGTGGCCGTGGCGGATCTTGCGGTCGGAGTTGCGCACCTGGGGGGTGAGCCCGGCCCAGGCGCACAGCTTGCGGGCGGTGGGGAAGCGGCTGATGTCACCGATCTCGGCGACCAACGTCATCGCGGTCAGCCGGCCAACCCCGGGCAGGGCCATGAGCGCTTGGACCCTGGGGTCGGGCTTGGCCAGCGCAGCGATCTCCCGCTCCAGCCGGCCGATCGGGGTGGCCAGGGCGTCCAGCAACCCGCAGCAGTCCTCGATGATCGCCCGTGGGGTTGGCGGCAGCTCGAGGGCGGCCAGCCAGGCCCGCCCGGGACCGGTCCAAAGGCCCCGGTCCTCACCGATGCCGCGGTCGGCCAGCACCGCATGCACCCGGTTCTTCAGGCAGGTCGACAGGCGGACCAGGCTGGCCCGGTGGCGCAGCAGCGCCCGCAGATCGCGGGTGGCCTGGGGCGCGATCCAGGCCTCGGGCAGCAGGTCGGCGCGCAGCAGCTGCGCCAGGGTGGCCGCGTCGACCTTGTCGTTCTTCAGCCGGGCCGAGGCGATCGCCTTGCAGCGGCTGGGATGGACCAGGTGCGGTTCCAGCTCCAACTCCTCCAGCAACTCCACCAGCCAACCCCAACCGTAGGCCGCCTCGAAGCCGACCGGGGTGCCCGGCGCAAGCGTGCCAAGGATCGGCACCAGCTTGGCCGGATCGTTGGGGAGGTTGCGGTTGCGCTGCTGGATGCCGGCGTCATCCACGATGGCGACCTGGGAGCGCTTGCGATGCACGTCCATCCCGACGTACACATTCATCAGGGCCTCCTTCCCCGAGCTCGTCGATCCCCGAAGCCTAGGTGAGTGACGAAAAGGTGGTATTCCCGTGGGTGAGTGGGTGGCGGCCGCCAGGGATGACGCCGGTCGCTGGCGGTGTGGTGGTTGTTGGGAAGGTGGGGTTGGGGTCAAGCAGCATGGGCGGCCTCCAGGCCATCTACGGTGTCGAGGGCGTCCAGGACGGCCAGGCGTTTGAGGTTGACCACCACGGCGGCCAGGCGGGCCTGCAACAGCACCTTGCGGCGGCCCCGGTAGCGGGCCTTGCCCGCCCCGGCGTCCTTGCAGTGGTCGATCTTGCGTTCGATGATCGGGCGTCGGCGCAGCTTGCGTTTGACCGTGGGGTGCTGCTGGGCAGCCCGGGCCTGCTGGAGCAGGGCTTCATGGTGGTGCAGCGCGACCGACCGTGGCCCGCTGCCGGCGACGCAGCGCTGGCGCAGCGGGCAGGCCCCGCAGGTGCCCGCGGGGAACACCAGCGCGAAGGCCTGCCGGCCGTGGCGGTCGCGGCCGTTGCCGATCAGCCTGGTGGTGGTGTGCCCGGCTGGGCAGGTCGCCGAGGGCAGGTACGGGTCGATGGTGAAGTCCTGCTTGGTGAAGCGGCCGTGGTTGTGGGCCGGGGGGACCTTGGCGGTGAGCTGTGCGCCGGCGGTGGCGACCTCGACGCGGGTGTCCCCGTCCCCGTAGGCCATGTCGCCGACCAGCTCGCCGGCGGCGGCGCCGTTGCGGTCGGCTTGGCGGACCAGCTCGGCGGCGACATCGCCGTCGCTGGTGTTGGCCGCCGTGACGTCGATGGCGGTGATCAGCTCGCTTCCGGGCTCTTCGACAAGGTGTAGCTTGTAGCCGTCGAGCTTGCGGGCGCGGCTCTTGCGGCCGTGGCGCATCTCGGGGTCGGAGGTCGAGACCACCCGGTCGCGGGCCACCTGCTGGCGCAGCTGCGGCCCCTTGCCATCGGGACCGCGACCGTCGACGTCCTGGGCCAGCAGCCGGCCGAGCAGCCCCACCGCCTCGGCGCACTCACCGCGGTTGCTGGTGGCGGCCAGCAGCCGCTCGGCCACCCCCACCATGCGGCCAAGCTCCGCCCGCCTGGCCACAGCATCCTGCCAGTCGATGCTGGGCTTGGACTGGCGCAGGTACCGCTTGAGCTGCCGCTGCGACCCCTTGGACAGGGTGTGGTGGCCGGCCGCACGCACCAGCGCGCCGATCGCGCTGCGCAGCAGCTCGTAGGTGTCCTTGACCGCGCCAGCACCAAGGATCGGCGAGGAGTCGATCAGCTGCAGGCTGCGACGGGGCAGCACCCCCGCCGCCACCGCCCGGGCCACCACCGCGCGGAACAACTGCTCGTCCTTTTGGTGCAGCACGATCCGGGAGCGGAACACGCTGAAGGTGGTGGGGTGAAAGCCGGGATGGTCGATCGGCAGGTGAAGCGCGGTCTTCCAGCCAAGGTTCAGGCGCACCTGCTGGGCGGTCTGCCGGTCGCTGGTGCCGTCGTGCATCGCCAGCAGGCAGACCAGCATCAGCGTCGACGGCGGGATCGACGGCCGACCCCAGCCCGCCGCGTAACAGTCGGCGAACTCCTCGTCACCGACAAGCGACCGGCCATGCCTGGCCAGCTTGCCGTAGAAGGAGTCCTCATCCACCAGCCCCTCCAGCAGGCTGCCAGCGTCCAGCAGGCTCAGCTGCGGATCCACCCGCCCCAGCATGCACACCCCCAGACCAGGAGAACTACACCAGTGTCATTCTCCCAGACCCACCGGCAAACCCCACCCAACCAGCCCGCTTCTTCGTCACTCACCTAGGCTGTCGGGCTGAGCAGGGGACGGGGGCCCGACCTACATAGCGTCAGGTCACCGCTGAGCGTCAGGGGCAAAGTTATGCCGTTGTTTCGGGCCCGGCCGGTCGCTGGGCCTGGTGCTGGGCGGGGGCCGACTGGGCGGACAGTTCGCCGGGGGCGGGGCTGGGCGGCGGCTGCCTGGCTGGGTCGGGTCCGAAGGCGAAGCCAGCTATCGCGCTGAGCGCGGCGAACGCGGCCGCGGCGAGCAGGACGTCGTTGAGCCCGCTGGCGGTGCCGGCGCGGGCGGCGTGGGTGACCGCGGCGCGGGCGGCGGGCGGGACCACGGTGGCTACCCGGGTGCCGGCGCCGGAGGCAACAGCGGCGGCCAGCCGGTGGACGGCGCCGGGCGGGGCGGGCAGGCCCGCCAGGGCGTGCAGGGTGGCGGTGGTGACGCGGGAGGCGTAGAGGGCGCCGAGCACGGCCACGCC
>DASYUT010000046.1 GCA_036000965.1 Actinomycetes bacterium | reverse complement strand
CTGCTCGTCGGCCTCCACCGCGGCCTTGAGCCGCTGCAGCCCGGCCGGCCACAGCTCCGCCAGGAACCGGTCCAGCGACTCCAGGCCCTCGGGCCGGATGGCGTACAGCCGCCGGGTGCCGTCCTGGCGGGCGGCGACCAGGCCGGCGTCCCTGAGGACCTGCAGGTGCTGGGAGACCGCCTGCTGGGTGATCTCGACCTGCTCGGCGAGCTCGCCGACCGAGCGCGGCGTGGCGCGCACCAGGCGCAGGATCTGCTGGCGGCGGGGCTCCGCGAGAGCCTTCAGGACATCCTCGGCGCTCATGGCCGTTCGGTCCTCCCTCGCTGCACGATCAGAATACAAGTCTTGACTTGTGAAAGCCGGGCTTGAGCATAGGCTACCGTGAGCCACCGCAGCGCGGGAAGGGAGACCGATGCCGACCTTCACCCAGACGATCGAGGTCGCCGCCGACCCCGACACCGCCTGGCACGTCCTGGGGGACCTCGCCGCCGTCGACCGCTGGATCCCAGGGATCACCAAGGTCGAGCTGGACGGCATGCCCCGGGTCTGCACCCTCGCCGACGGGCACACCCAGCACGAGGCGATCCTCGACGACGCACCGGCCACCCGCTCCTACCGCTACACCATCCACGGCGGCCTGCCGGTCGCCGACAACCGGGGCCGCTTTGCGGTCGAGCCCGCCGGCCGCGGCGCGCGGATCGTCTGGGAGTCCAGCTTCGTGGCCCTCGACCCGGCCGCCGACGCCGAGGTCAGCCGGCTGTGGGCCGGCATGCTGCCGACCGTGCTCGGCAACCTCAAGACCCTCATCGAGCAGCCCTGACCCGACGTCCCGGCGACCGCAGCCGGCAGGCGGCGGCCCCAGGACTCGAGAGATGACGACCTGCGCCGCTCACCTTGGAAGCGGGTGAGGGTTTTGCGGTGTCGCTCGGGGCTGTTCCGGACCAGCCGCAAAGGTTGACCGCCTTCTGGCGGGGAACTATCACCTCCACGGTTCGAGGACATGCCATCGCCTCCCGGACGTCTGTCAGGCGTGGTTGATTGCACCAAGCGACCGCGCCCCGGCCGCGCTAGAGGGCCGGCATCGTGCAGACCGTGGTCCCGGGGCCGCCACGACCGCCTCATTCCTCTCGGTGCGGGCACGCCTCGGGTCGGAGCGGCTGGCAGCAGAGGAAGCCGACCAGGCCGAGCAGGGTCTCGTTGACGTCGAGCACATACAGCGGCGGCATCGCGGCTCCTTGCCAGCGTCAGCGGTGTTGGCGGATGTCGTCGCGCGACCGCTGGCAGCTACCGGCCCGCTGGGGGCGGCTGGTGGCCGCGCGGGCGCCGGCGTGCCGCGGAGGCTGCGCGCCGTTCCGCTTCGGCCTTGACCGCCGCCAGCGACGCCGCGACCGTCTGCTCCCAGCGGCGCCCCACCAGCTCGCTCCACCGCTGTCCCAGGCGCCACAGGTCGGCGGCGATCTCCCCGTGGTAGGCCAGCAGCGTACCGGCGCCGCCGGGCTGCTCGGCCAGCGTGAACGCCTCGACCACGTGCGGGACCGGCCCGCGGACCAGCCGGAAGTCGACCCGCTCCGGGCGGGTGAAGCGGACGGTCTCCACCGTCTGGGCCACCAGCCCCAGCCGCCCGCCGAGCGGGGTGAAGTGGGCTGCCAGCACCATGTCGCTGCCGCGTTCCAGCACGCGGACCTTGTCGGCCAGCGCGCGCGGCGCGCGGCCCAGGTAGGGTTCGGCGATCAGGTCGAAGACCGCCTCGCGGGGGGCGGCCACCTCGACGAGCTGGGGGCCGAGCGGGCGTGGGCGCCGGCCGATGCCAAGGTCCAGCGGGCAGGCACCGGTCACCAGGCCGACATAGCCCGCCGCCGTCACCCCGGCTGCCACGGTTGCCGTGCCGAGCAGCCGACGGGTCGAGGGTGCCATGGGACTCCTTTGGCTCCAGGCGCGGACGCCGTGGAGGTCGCGTGGGCCAGACTCATTCCGAACGGCATCGGCTGGTCCAGGACCAGCAGCTCCGGTCGGTGCATCCGCTGGTACCCCTGGTAGTACCCCAGGATCGAGCTGCCACGCAGCCCGGACGGCAAGCCGGGTGGGCGGCAGCCGCGTTGTGGCTGGTCGTGGCGGGGCCAAACCGTCTT